>PLYG01000216.1:0-2889 GCA_003153335.1 Betaproteobacteria bacterium
CCCTGCATCTGGCGCATGAAGAATACCCAGACGCCGATCAACAGCAGCATCGGGAACCAGTTGACCAGGATGCTCAGCAAATGATTTTCGTCGCGCGCCTTGCCTTCAACCTTGACGCCGTACTTCATCAGGTCGCCGACCACCCAGAGATCATTCGGGTTGTACGTGGAGATGAGCTTGTCGTCGGCCGTCTTGCCGACAATGTTGTTGCCTTCGATTTCGGCGCTCTTGATCCGGCCCGACTTGGCCTGATCCATGAACTCCGAGTAGGCAAGCGAGGTCGTCCGCCCGGCGCGGCTGTCGAACTGCTTGAAGACGGTAAACACGACCAGCGCGATCACCAGCCAGACCAGAGCCTGTTTCATTACATTATTCAAGATCTACTCCTGTGCCACCATTCGGAATCGGCATGGCGCCGTGTACGCCCCATGCCCTCCGCGTGCAGTCCGTCATTTTAAAGCTTTCCCGCCTTTGCCGCACCTGTCGCCGCGGGGCGACAAATGCTAACCCTTCTTGCCCGTACCCAGCAAATACACTTCGCTGCTGCGGTCGCGCGAAGCCTTCGGTTTGCGCACGCCGACGGTGGCAAAGGCATCCATCATCTGCCGGCGAAAGCCGTCAAAGCCTTCGCCCTGAAACACCTTGACCAGCAGGGCGCCGCTTGGTTTCAGCCATTTGCCGGCAAATTCAAGCGCCAGTTCCGCCAGCAGCATCCCGCGCGCCTGATCGACCGCTGCCACACCACTCATGTTGGGGGCCATATCGGACAACACAAGATCGACTTGCCCTCCACGGAGTGCGGCTTCCAGCGCCGCCAGCACCGCGTCTTGCGAGAAGTCCCCCTGAATGAATTCGACGCCGGCGATGCCTTCCATGGCCAGCAGGTCCAGCGCGATCACGGTGCCGTTGCGCCGCAACTTGGCAGCGGCGACCTGCGACCAGCTACCCGGCGCTGACCCTAAGTCGACCACGATCTGCCCCGAGCGCAACAGCCGGTCGCGGGCATCAATCTCGATCAGCTTGAATGCGGCGCGCGCCCGGTATCCCAAGCGCTTCGCCTCCTGCACATAATGATCGTTCACGTGCTCCTGCATCCACGCCTTGTTGAACTGGTTCTTTCTCTTATCCAAGGCCTGCAACCCGAAGAGTTTCCGCAAAAGGCACTATACTGCGCGGATGAAATTTGAACTGCCACCGGCAAAAAGGCGCGCCTACCGCGCCAAGGCCCATCACCTCGACCCGGTCGTCATGATCGGCAATGACGGGCTCACCCCGGCCGTCCTGCATGAGATCGACGTGAATCTGCTTGCGCACGGCCTGATCAAGATCCGCGTGTTCAGCGATGACCGGGACGCGCGCGAAGCCTTTCTGGACAGGATCGCCGACGAACTCGACGCGGCACCGGTTCAGCATATCGGCAAGCTGCTGGTCGTGTACCGGCCGGTACCCGTAGAGGNNCCGCAACCTGCGCGCCCGGCAAGACCGGTTCGCGGGCGCCCCGCCGCAAAAAAGACCGGAGGCAAAGCTATTGCGAAGCCGCCGCGGGCGGATCGGCGACCCCGGCCGGCCACAGGGACGGGAACAGGGACCAGGACCGAAGCAGTCAGGGGCGTCCCCGGCCGCCGCCGCCGTTCGCCTCAGCCGTAGGCAACCGCCAGCACCTCGTACTCGCGGGGGCCGCTCGGGGCCTGCACTTCGGCGATATCGCCTTCTTCCTTGCCGATCAGCGCGCGCGCAATGGGCGAAGTGATCGAAATCTTGCCGGCCTTGATATCGGCTTCATCCTCGCCGACGATCTGGTAGCGCACGCGATTCTTCGCCTCGCGCTCCTCGAGCTCGACCGTGGCGCCGAATACAATCCGGCCATCGGCATTGACCTCGGCCGGATTGATGATCTGGGCATTGGCGAGCTTTGACTCCACCTCTGCAATACGGCCTTCAATGAAGCCCTGCCGTTCTTTCGCTGCTTCGTAGTCCGCATTCTCCGAAAGATCGCCGTTCGAGCGCGCATCGGCGATCGCCCGGATCACCGCGTGGCGATCCACCGACTTCAGTTGCTGCAATTCGACCTTGAGTCTTGCCGCCCCGGCCACCGTCATTGGAACCTTGCCCATGGAAAACCCGTATCAAAAAAACGAAGGGCAGCACACGCTGCCCCGATCACGCTTCCCGTAGCCCGGGAAGCCCAGAATGGCTCTTAGTCTAACCGTTTCTGCAAACTTTGCAACGAATACGCGACCAGACCACGCATGCCGCGCATCCCTACGGCTGCCGCCCGCGCGCCCGCGATGGTCGTAAAATAGGCGACGCGATCCAGCAGCGCCTCGCGGCGGATCGCATACGAATCCCTGATCGCGCTCCGCTTTTCGACGACGGTGTTGATCACCAGCTCGATTTCATCGTTCTTGAGCATATCGAGAATGTTCGGCTGGCCTTCGAATACCTTGTTGACCACCACTACGGGCACGCCGCCGTCCTTGAGCGCCTTTGCGGTCCCCCGCGTGGCCACCAACTCGAATCCGAGCTCATGCAGGGTCAGCGCAACGTCGATCACGCGGGGCTTGTCCGCGTCCCGGACGCTGATGAAGACCTTGCCCGACGTGGGCAGGCGCACGCCCGCCGCCAGTTGCGACTTGACGAACGCTTCGGCGAAGGTCTCGCCCACGCCCATGACCTCGCCGGTCGACTTCATTTCGGGGCCGAGTATGGTGTCGACACCGGGGAACTTGATGAACGGGAACACCGCCTCCTTGACCGAAAAATACGGCGGAATGATTTCCCCGGCAATGCCCTGCGCTTCCAGCGTCTGGCCGACCATGCAGCGCGCGGCGATTTTGGCCAGCGGCCGTCCGGTGGCCTTGGACACAAACGGCACCGTGCGCGAGGCGC
>PLYG01000216.1:2936-3524 GCA_003153335.1 Betaproteobacteria bacterium
GATGTGTTCCATGATCCCGCCGATGATCACATGCGTGCCATCGGACACCGCGTCCACATCGACTTCGATCGCGTCATTGAGAAAGTGATCGACCAGGATGGGCAGCCGCTCGGGGAACGTCTTGGCGTCCTCCACCGCATTGGTCATGTAGCGCTTCAGGTCTTCGGGCAAATGAATGATTTCCATCGCCCTGCCCCCCAGCACATTGGACGGCCGCACCACCAGCGGGTAGCCGATCTGCAGCGCCGCGCTTTCCGCGCCGGCCACGTCGCTCGCCGTCCGGTTGGGGGGCTGGCGCAGGCCCAACGCGGTGAGCATTTGCTGAAAGCGCGCGCGGTCCTCGGCCCGGTCTATCATGTCGGGCGAGGTCCCGATGATGGGCACGCCGTTGGCCTGCAATCCTTGGGCGAGCTTGAGCGGCGTCTGGCNNAGCAATAGTCGAATTCAATGCCCTGTCCGATCCGGTTCGGGCCGCCACCCAGCACCATGATTTTCCTCTTGGCCGTGGGCTGCGCTTCGCACTCTTCCTCATAGGTCGAGTACATGTAGGCAGTGCGCGTCGAAAACTCGGCCGCGCAGGTGTCGACG
>PLYG01000407.1 GCA_003153335.1 Betaproteobacteria bacterium
TCGAGCGCGCGCCGGGGAATTTCTTCACGTCCCACCATTCCGCCCAGCTCTTGGGATGCGTGCCATTCTTGAACACGTCGGTGCGGTAACCGATGATGGTGGTGTAGACCGACGAGGCGAACACGTCGGGCTGGCGCGCCTTCTCCGGATAGTGCAAGCGGTCGACGAGCTTGTCGTCGATCTTCTCGACCAAGCCGAGCTTGACCGCACGGATCGCGTCCTGGCCGCCGATTTCCGTCACCTGCCATTCGACATTGCCCGACTCGACCATGGCGCGCAGCTTGCCGAAATCGACCGGGCTGGTCTCGACCACGCGGATTCCGTACTTCTTCTCGTAGGTCGAGAAAAACGCCTTGCGCATGGCCGTGCCCATCGACCCGCCCGAATCGTTGACCACGATCTGGTCCGGCTTGGGCGGCTCGGCCTGCGCAGAGGTCGACGTCTGCGCCAGCGCTACCGCGGCGTCGGCCAGGATGCCGGCGGCGCCAGCGGCGGCGGCGATGCCGGCCGCACTGAGCCATTGCAGCATATCGCGCCGGCTTGCGCCGCCCTTGAGCTTCTCGACGATCATGTCGCGATCGCAGGCTCGTAGGTCCAGGAAGCGAGGCTGGTTGTTCGGTCCTGTCTTGTGGTCGTTGTTCATGTCAACCTTTCTGACGTACGGTTACGTTCAAGCGGCGACTGCCAATGACGACGAATAGGGAATTCAACCGTTTGAGTGCAAGTATCCTAGCCGTTGGTGCATCCGTCAAGCTGCTGCAGCTGCTGCAGCGTGTCCCAACAGAACCCCGCAGTGTCACAGGCGAAAGGCGCTGGATTCCCGCCTGCGCGGGAACGACAGACCTCTTGCCGCAGCCGTCGGTCATTTCGGTAAACGGCAATAATCGAGGAAACTGGCAGGCTCCTAGCTGCGTGGAGTCGCGCGGGCGAATATCGCGCGCGCCTGGCCCGAGTCGGGGAGCCGCAATATCCCCCGCCGGTCCAGCCAGTCGAGGATGACCAGGCTTGCATCGGCCGTGATCTCACCGCCCTCGCGCAATAGCTCGATCACCGCGCTCACCGGCAGCCGCTGAAATTCGCTGACCTCACCGTCCGTGTTGCGAGGCATCACATCGGGCGGCAACACCAGATCATGGACAAAAATCACTTCCGACTGCAGCCCCTCGGGCACTTCGCGCCGAATGCGCAGATGCCGGCCCGCGCTCGCCACGACGACCTGCTCTGCGGTGAGGCCCGCCTCCTCCCACGCTTCCTTGACGAGCGTCTCGCGCACCGAGAGACCGGCCGCCAGGCCGCCCCCTATCATGTTGTCCAGCATTCCCGGATCGATGGGCTTGGACAGGCTGCGCCGCGCGATCCACATTGACGGCTCGGCGCCCATCGTCACGACGCCGTTCACGTGCACCGCACATGACGTGATGCCAAAGGCGCGCGCCGCGGCGCGTTCAATGCAGAGCAAAGGCGCTTCGCGTGCCGCCACCCCGCTGCGAATCGCATACAGTTCATCGCGCCAGCCGGTGATGACTCCCGTCCGCGCCAGCTCGCGCGCGATTACGGCCATCGCCTGGCTGCGCGCGTGCGGGTTGTCGAGCTGGGCGTGCAGTTGCACAGCGCCCGCCGCATCGTGCCGGAACACCTTCGGAAACTTGCGCAGCACCTGAGCCAACGCGGGACGCACCCAGCCGACGACTTCATCGCCTACTGAAAACGGCAGGAAGCCATGGCTGTCTGTGCTGTACGCCGATTGCAGCAGCCGTTCGATCCCGTCCATGTTCGCTTAAGACCTGACCCGCGCACCACCAGGATCGACCGGCGTGCGCAGATGCGCCTGGGCGGGAAGCAGCGCGCCGGCCAGGTCGACCTCAAACCGTGCCGACTCGATGTAGTCCGGGTCGATCGCCATATCCGCGCGCTGGATGATCCCTAGCGCCACCGGCTTGCCCAGCGTGTGGCCGTACGCCGCCGAGGTGACAAAACCCGCAAGCTCCCCGTTGCGCAGAATCGCTTCGCCGCCCCAGAGCATCGCAGCGGGCGCGTCGACCGTGAGGACAACGATGCGCCGCTTGATACCTTCCGACCTGATCCGCAACAGCGCATCGCGGCCGCGGAACGGAATGTCCTTGGCCAATTTGCAGGCAAACGCGAGTCCCGCCTCGAACGGATTGCAATCGGGCGTCAGTTCCCTCCCCCACGCCCGGTAGCCCTTTTCGATGCGCAGGCTGTCGATCGCGTAGTAGCCGGCATCGGCCAGGCCAAATTTCTCGCCCGCGCCGTGCAAGGTTTCAAAGACCCCGACCGCGAACTCGACCGGCACATACAGTTCCCACCCCAGTTCGCCCACGTATGTCAGCCGCGTTGCGCGCACCGTCGCATAGCCGATGTCGACCTCGCGGCTGGTGCCGAAGGCAAACGCCGCATTGCTCCAGTCGGCCTTCGATACCAATTGCAGCAGTTCGCGTGAACGGGGCCCCATCACCGCGAGCACCGCGTACATGCCCGTCACGTCGATGATCGTGCAGTGCTTGGTCCAAGGAATCCGGCGTTCGATGAAGTCGAAGTCGCGCGTGGTCTGCGCCGAACCGGTCACCAGCAGGTATTGATCGCGAGAGAGGCGCGTCAGCGTAAGGTCCGACTCGTAGGTCCCGCGCTCGTTGAGCATCGCGGCGTAGACCGTCTGCCCCACCGGGACCGCGACATCGTTGGCGACCATGTACTGGAGCACTTCCTCCGCGTCGCGGCCCTTGATCAGAAATTTGGAAAACGACGTCATGTCAAACAGCGCCACGCCGTCCCGGCAGGCGCGATGCTCCGCGCCGCTCCAGGCCAGCCACGCGGGCTGGCCGAACGTGTACGCGATTTTCGCATCGGCCCTGGAGGGCGCGAAAAAGTTGGGGCGCTCCCAACCCATTTTGGAACCGAAGCACGCGCCGCGGGCTTCGAGTAAAGGGTAAAGCGGCGAGCGGCGGAACGGCCGCGCCGATTCAAGTTCGCGATTCGGCCACGGCATTTTGTAATGCAGGCCCAGCGTTTCCCTGATCCGGTCGTGCAGCCACGTGTCGTTGCCGTTGAAACGCGCGAAGCGGCGGATGTCGACCGGCCACAAGTCCATTGTCGGCTCGCCGTTGACGATCCATTCGGCCAGCGCCATGCCGGCGCCGCCGGCCGCAGCGATGCCCATCGAATTGAAGCCGGCGCCGACATAGAAGTTGCGCAGTTCGGGCGCTTCGCCCAGGATGAAATTGTTGTCCGGCGTGAACGACTCGGGGCCGTTGTAGAACTGCTTGATCTCGCTGGTCTCCAGCGCCGGGACGCGGATCAGCGCATTCTCCATCAGGATCTCGAACGCCTCCCAGTTGTCCGGCAGCAACTGGAACTCGAAGGGTTCCGGAATGCCGTTCATTCCCCACGGTGTCGCATCGGGCTCGAACCCGCCCATCACCAGGCCGCCCACCTCTTCCTTGAAGTAGATGTAGCCGTCCGGATCACGCAACGCCGGCAGGTCGCGCGCGACACCCGCGATCTCCTTGGTCACGATGTAGTAGTGCTCGGCCTCTTGCATGGGCACGGTGACCCCGCACAGCCGCCCGACCGCCTTCGCCCACTGCCCCGCGCAGTTGACGACAATCTCCGCCTGTAGCGTGCCAGTGTCGCCGTCCTTGGCCTGCCAGTTGACGCCGGTCGCGGCACCATCGCAGGTCAGCACGGCGCTGACCTTGACGCCCTCGAAAATGCCGGCGCCCCGGTTGCGCGCGCCCTTCGCCAGCGCCTGCGTGAGATCGGCGGGATTGGCCTTGCCATCGCCCGGCAGCCACACGGCGCCGGTCAGATCGTCGGTGCGCATCATCGGCCAGAGGCGGCCGGCTTCGCCCGGGGTGATCACTTCGCACGCGACGCCATAGGTGCGCGCCACCGCGGCGGTGCGGCGCAACTGGGTCATGCGCTCGGCGGTGCGCGCGACCGACAGGGAGCCGCAATTGTTCCAGCCCGTCGATAGCCCTGTTTCCGCTTCGAGTTCGCTGTAGAGCTTCGTGCTGTAGCGGATCAGCCGGGTCATGCTTTCCTGCGCGCGCAACTGTCCGACCAGACCCGCGGCGTGCCAGGTCGTGCCGCAGGAGACTTGACCTTGTTCCAGCAACACGACATCGCTCCAGCCGGCGCGGGTCAGATGGTAGGCGACGCTGCAGCCTATGATGCCGCCGCCGATAACGACGACGCGGGCGTGGGAAGGAAGCGCGGGCATGGCAGTCGCTGTCTTGTCACAACTCCACAGAGTGCCACATTATGCCACAACGCCGGATGCGAAAAAGCCGCTGGGCCAAGCGCCAATTCATCGCGCGGCGCCTGGCCGCGCGACGATCACCTCGATCCCCCGCGCGGCCAGGCGCCGCCGGATCGGCGCCGCGAGTGCGACGTCGGTGATCAACCGACGCACCTTGTCGAAATTGGCCACGGTCACCGGCTTCACCTGACCGAATTTGGTGCGATCGGCAAGCAGCACCGGTAACTTCGCCGCAATCAGCATCCTGCTGCGCAATTCCGCGCCGGCGCGCTCGTAGTCGGTCAGCGTGCCGTCGTCCCCTATGCCGCTGACGCCGACAAAAGCGAGGTCGACGTGATACTGCGCGACCTGCGCCACAGTCTCCCAGCCCGCGGTCGCATCCTCGTGCTCCCGCAATTGCCCGCCCAGCAGGTTGACCACATTGCCGTTACGCCGCGACAGCAGGCGGCAGACATTCAGATCGTTGGTGTAGACGGCGAGCCGCCGGTGCTGCAGCAGCGCGCGGGCCAAGGCCTGCGTCGTGCTGCCGCAATCGATGATCAGTGACGCGCCATCGGGCACCATCTTCGCGGCAGCGAGCCCAATCCGCCGTTTGCCCGCCGCGTTGACTTCCATCCGCGTCGTCAGGCTGGGCTCCGCCGCCTGGCTGGCCAGCGCGCCGCCATGCGTCTTCTTCAGCAACTGCCGGTCGGACAAGGCATTGAGATCGCGCCGGATGGTTTCGCGCGAAACTCCGAGCGCCTTGGCGAGCGCCGCGATCCCCGCCGCGCCATCGCNNCCATCGCGGGCGAGCCGGTCCAGTATCAGTTGCTGGCGCTTTTCGATCAGCATGGCCGGTGCCCGGCGTTGTCCCATTCGTAGTTGAAGGTTGAGTTGATGGTTGAACAGTCGCTGCCCGCAGAATGTGGGTTGCGACACCTTCAACCTGTGAACTTCGAAAGCTCAACCGCCATGAAACAGTCTATACGGAAATCCGTTGTTGTAAACAAAACCCGAGCACCAGTCCCGGAGTGGCGCTGCCACTGCTGTCGATGATTGGCCACGCACAATGGTCGATTGAAAAGCTGCTGGGTCAACTATCGCGCCAGTTCATCGAGCAGTTGCCGGTGCTCTCGTTGGAATCGGGAGCGGGGTCCAAGCATCCGGGCCGGCACGCTGGCGCCGTGCGCTGGCACGGCACGCAACGCGGCGTGATTGCACGGGGGCTAAGCCAAGGTCCACTTCCAGCTGGCGTGACCCATGGCGACACGCTGGGCGGAGTGATGAAAAACGCGATCGCCATCGCCAGTCGTATCGCCGCCGGTCGCGGGCTAGGCGAAAACGCGCGCGCGTCGCTGATCACGCTGGGGTTTGCGGAGACAATCCGGCTTGGCCTCGTGAAAGGGGCCAAGGTGGCGACATTCACGGGACTATCAGGCGTCGGCAACTTCATGCTCACGGCCAGCAGCCTGCAATCGCGTAACACGTCGCTCAGCGTCCAATTGGGCGAGGGGCGTTGCCTGGCCGATATCATGGCCGAGCGCAAGGAAGTCACCGAAGGCTTTTACTCGGTCGAAGCGGTGGCCGCGTTCGCCAGGCAGTTGCATCTCGATATGCCGGTCGCCCAGGCGCTGGATGCCATTCTCAATCACGGTGTTGCATTGGACGACGCGCTTGGGCAATTCATGTCGCACCTGCCGCCGCTTTGCCGCACGGGCAGGGCGCGACCGCTCCAGCGGATCGGCCAGTCCGGTGCCGGCACAGTGTAAGCAGGCCCTAGCTCGATGGCGGGCGCGTGGTGCGCAAGTAGATGACCCAATACACCAGGGCCACCAACACACTTCCGCCAACCAGGTTGCCAGCAATGACGATGCCGAGATTCGCGAGCATCGCGCTCACGGTGACGGCCTCGGCGCCGCTCGGCAGTGGGGCGCCGCTCCATTTGATCAGAAGCGCGATCGGGAAGTAGTACATATTCGCCACCGAGTGTTCGAAACCGGCGGCGACGAAGCCGGAGATGGGCAGCGCGATCGCTACGAAGCGGTCCACCACGCTGCGTCCGCTCATTGCCATCCACAGCGCCATACATACCAGCACGTTGCAAAGCACACCCCGGAAAAATGCGGACCAAGGATCCAGCGCTGCCTTGCCTGCCGCGATCTTCAAGTAGGTTTGGCCGATGGCGCCGTCGTTCAACTGCCAATGTCCGGACAGGAACACTAGCATGGCAAGCCCGACGGCACCGACGAAATTGGCGGCGCAGACCAAGGCCCAGTTGCGCAGCACCTCGGTCGAACTGATGCTCCCCGCGGCCCATGCCATCGCCAACAGGTTGTTACCGGTGAAGAGTTCCGCACCGGCGACCACGACCATCAGCAGACCCATGGAAAAGCAGACGCCACCGGCCAACCTGGATGCTGCAAAGCCAAGCGACGCGTCGCTTAGTACAAGCGTGTAGTAGAGCGCCCCCAGGCCGATAAACGCGCCCGCCAGCACGCCGAGCATCACCGTCTGCAGCAATGGCAAGCGCGCCTTGACCACACCGATCTTTTGCACACGCTCGGCGATTTCCTGAGGCGAATAAGAGTCGAATCCGTAGCTCTCATGCATGCATGCAGCCTAGCAGCAAGCGCTGAGGCGGACTTGGTCTAAATCAAACAAAAGCGCTGCCACGAGTAAATGGTTTTGATCGCTTTCAAAGCGGTAAGGACCAATGCGCTCACTATTCGCGATGGAGCGTTTCAGTTCTGATCTCATGCCTTCACCCGCAAGTTCCCGGCATCGTATAGCGGCCCCATGTGCACGCTGCAGCGCACGCGCTCCGTTGCCACTTCCAGTTCGTACTGCCCGCTCGAGAGCATCGCGTCGGTCACGCCGCCGGCATCGCGGACATAGCCGTAACCGATATTGGCGTTGACCGTGTAGCCCCAGCCGGCGGATATGAGCCAGCCAACCTGGCGGTTGTCCCGAAAAATCGTCTCGCGCCCGAGCAGAATCACGTCGGAATCATCGACGACAAAGCAGGCCAGCCTCTTTCTCAGCGGCGCGGCACGTTGCGCTTCGAGCGCCTCACGGCCGATGAAATCGATCCCGGACTTTAACTTGACCGCCCATCCCAGCCCGGCTTCCAGCGGCGTATGGTCGGGGCCGATATCGCTGCCGCAGGCCCGGTAGCCTTTTTCGAGGCGCAGCGATTCGATGGCGCGATACCCGGCCAGTCTGAGGCCGTGCAGCTTGCCGCGCGCCACAATGGCCTCGAACAGCCCCGCGGCGTATTCGGCGGGCACATGCAGTTCCCATCCCAGCTCGCCGACATAGGTCACGCGCTGCACCCGCACCGGCGCTCCAGCAATAATCATGTTCTTCCAGCGCATGAACGGCAACGCGGCATTGCCGATGCCGCTTTCGCCGCCGGCGCTGACTTCGTGGCCGCCTCCGTGCAGTGCGCTCTCGCACAGCGGCCCCAGCACCTTGCGCGCCAGTGGCCCCATCAAGGTCAGCACCGCATACGCCGAAGTGACGTCGATCAGCGTCGCTTCGCATTCATCCGGAATGTGCCGCTGAATCCAGTCGGAGTCGTGCGTGGCAAAGCCGGTGCCGGTGACGATGTAGAACTCGTTCTCGGATAGCCGCGCCACGGTCAGATCGCATTCGATCCCGCCGCGCGCATTGAGCAGTTGCGTGTAGATCAACGTGCCCGGCGCCTTGGTGACATGATTCGCGCAAATCCAGTCCAGCGCGCGCGCCGCATCGCGCCCGACCAGAATGAACTTGGCGAACGACGACTGATCGAACAGTGCCGCAGTCTCGCGGCACGCCTTGTGCTCCGCGCCCACGTGAGGAAACCAGTTCTGCCGGCCGTACGTGTAGACATCTTTCGGCTCGACGCCGGCCGGTGCGAACCAGTTGGCGCGCTCCCAGCCCAGCTTTTCTCCGAAGCAGGCACCCGCCGCCTTCAATTGCTCATAGAGCGGCGAGACACGAACCGGCCGGCCGCTTTGATATTCCTCGAACGGAAATGCCAGCGTGTAATGCTTCGCGTACGCTTCCATCGTCCGCGTGCGCACCCAGTCGGTCGAGCGGTGCGGCGCACCGAAGCGCCGGATATCGACCGGCCACAAGTCCATCGCCGGTTCGCCGCCGGCAATCCATTCGGCCAGCGCGCGCCCGGCCCCGCCCGCCGAGGCGATGCCGAACGCGTTGAAGCCGGCGCCGACATAAAAGTTCTTCACTTCCGGGGCCTCGCCTATCATCCAGTTGCCATCGGGCGTGAACGATTCCGGGCCGTTGATCAATTGCTTGATGCCGGCTGTCTGCAGCGCAGGTACGCGGGCGATCGCCTGTTCCAGCAGAGGCTCGAAATGCTCCCAGTTGTCGTCGAGCAACTGAAAGTGAAAATTGTCCGGCACGCCTTGCTGTGCCCAGGGAATCGGGTTCGGCTCGTAACCGCCCATCACCAGGCCGCCCACTTCTTCCTTGAAGTAGATCAGCCTGTCCGGGTCGCGCAGCGTAGGCAGCGAGCGTGAGACGCCGGCAATCGGCTCGGTGATCAGGTATTGATGCTGAACCGACACCAGCGGCACATTGACACCGGCCAGCGCCCCGATCTGCCGTGCCCATTGCCCGCAACAGTTGACGACAATGTCCGCGGCAATTGCTCCCTCCGGGGTGACGACGCCGGTTACGCGTTCACGCTCGGTCGTGATCGCGGTTACCGGGCAGTCCTCGATGATCTTCACGCCGCGCTGGCGCGCACCCTTGGCCAACGCCAGTGCCAGATCGGCCGGGTTCACCTGGCCATCGGTGGGCAGAAATGCCGCGCCGATGACATCCCTCACATCCATCGCCGGCCACAGGTCCTGGGCCTCCTTTGGCGAGAGTAGATGCATGTCCAGCCCGAAGCTGTGCGCTGTCGTCGCCTGGCGCTTGATCTCGGTGAGCCGCTCCGCGTTGCACGCCAGACGCAGGCCGCCGTTCATTTTCCAGCCTGTCGCCTGTCCGGTTTCCTCTTCCAGCGCGTTGTAGAGTTCGACGCTGTATTTGAGCAACTGCGTGATGTTGGCGGAGGTGCGCAACTGTCCGACCAGGCCGGCTGCGTGCCAGGTCGAGCCGCTGGTCAGCTTGTGGCGCTCCAGCAGCACTACGTCCTGCTTGCCCAACTTGGCCAGATGATAGGCAGTGCTGCAGCCAACGATGCCACCGCCGATGATGACGATCTCCGCATGCGTGGGCAGTGTCCTCATCGCCGTCCATCCCTAGTCCGCTTGCACGGGTCCAAGCTTGTCTGTCTCGGGTTGCCGTTCCTCCGAAGCGGGGACCGGATGGATGCGAAGAACCGGCCAGCCGCTGGCCATGGCGTGCAATTCGAGTTCCGGATCGGGATCGACCGTAACCGGATGGGTGACGCGCGAGAACAGCGGCAAATCGTTGCGCGAGTCACTGTAAAACCAAGTCTCCGCAAAGTCCTCCAGCCGCTGCCCGCGCGCGGCCAGCCACGCCTCGAGGCGCGTGACCTTGTGCGCGCGCATGTTGGGCAAACCCACGCAGCCACCCGTGAAGCTGCCGTCCGCGCTCTCTTCCGGATCGGTCGCGATCATATACGGGAAGCCCAGATACCTGGCAATCGGCGCGACCAGAAACGCATTGGTCGCCGTGCTCATCACCAGCAAATCGGCGCGGGGACGCGTGGTCCGTAGCAAGTCCAGCGCCGCAAGAGGAAAGTGCGGAATGATGACGCTGCGCATGAATTCGGCGTGCAGGCGATCGAGTTCCGCACGCGCGCGGCCGCGCAGCAGGCTCAGATAGAAAAAACAGAACTCTTCCGCGGAGGCCAGCCCCTGCGCATAGCGGGTCTGGATGTCGTGGTCGCGCCTTTCGATTTCGCCGTGATCGACGAGACCCTTGTCGATCAGGAACCGCAGCCAGTACTCATCGGTATCTCCGGTCAGCAGCGTGCCGTCGAGATCGAAAATGACGAGGCGCATCAGGCTTTCCGCAAATGCCAGGCCTTGGGCCGGGTGAAGGTCTCGATGCCGTAGGTGGAGAGCGTCAGCCCGATTCCCGAATCGCCGACACCGGACCACGGCAGGCGCGGACTCACCCGGTCGCAGCAGTTCCAGTACACCGACCCGGCATGCACTTGCGTGAGTACGCCTTCGGCCCGCTTGGCGCTGGCCGTGTACACCCCGGCGGTGAGACCGTACGCCGTGTCGTTCATCAGCACCACCGCTTCGCCGTCGTCCTGCACCGATTGAATCCCGATAATGGGTCCGAAGCTCTCTTCGCGCATCACCGCCATCGAATGATCGACATCGACCAGCACCGTCGGCTGAAAGTAATTGCCCTTGTCCAGGCCCTTGGCCTTGATCCGCTGGCCGCCGACCAGGACCTTGGCGCCCTTTTTCTTCGCATTNNGCCAGCACCTTGATCTGCGGCGCCCGGGTCAGCGGCCCGATGTACGTGCCCTCGACCAGCGGATCGCCGATCCGGAAGCCCTTCACTTCCTTTACGAAAGCATCGACAAAGGCCTTATAGATGTTCTCATGCACGTAAATTCGCTCGACGGAGCAGCAGGACTGCCCCGTGTTGTACATTGCGCCGTCGGCGAGACCGGCCGCGGCTGCCGCCACGTCGACGTCCTCGCATACGTAAACGGGATCCTTCCCGCCCAATTCGAGTTGCAGCTTGATCATGCGTCCGGCGACCGCCCGGGAGATCGCACGGCCGGTGGCGACCGAGCCGGTGAAGAACACGCCGTCGACCGGCTGCTTCAACAGCGCCGCGCCCGCCGCGCCCGTGCCGATCACCGTCACGAACACCGTCTGCGGGACGCCTGCTTCATAGAGCATTTCCGCGATTTCCAGCCCGGTGCGCGTGGCGAACTCCGAAGGCTTGTACAACACCGCGTTCCCGGTGAGCAGCGCGGGAATGAACACGTTGCTGCCGACAAAGTACGGATAGTTCCAGGCCGAAATGTTGGCGATGACACCCAATGGCTCGTGGCTGATGATTTCCGTCATTCCGTCCTGGTCGTAAACCTTGCGCGAGCGCAGCGTCTTCCTGGCGTTGTCCAGGAAAAAATCGATCCGGGGCAGCAATCCGTTCAGTTCGTTCCGCGCCTGCTGCAGCGGCTTGCCGGTTTCGCTGGTCAGTTTATGCGCGAGCTCTTCCTTGCGGGCGACGACCTGCTCGCGAAAGGCCTTGATAATTTTCAGCCGATGGCTGAGTGATTTCGCCGCCCACAGTGGTTGCGCGTCCCTGGCCAGCAATACCTTGCGCTTGATGCTGGCCGCGTTGTCTTCGAGCACTTCGGCAATGACACGGCCGGTGGCGGGGTTGGTGATTTTGAGCATGATGATTCCGGATCAGAAACGGGTGAACGGGATGCGATCGGTGAGCTGCCGCGCGGCGCCGCGGGCGCTGTCACGCTGGCGCACCGGCGCGGGTCAGATCGCCTCGGCGAAAATCCGCGCGAAATCTTCCCTGGTGCATGGCCGCGGATTGGTCTGGTGGCAAATGTCGTTGATCGCGACTTCAACAAGCGCATCGATCTGCGCGGTCTTGACGCCGACAGCGGCCAGCGTTGCCGGCACGCCGAGCTGCGCCTTGAGTTGAACGATCCAGGCGATGAACGCTGCCGCCGCGTCCTGATCGCCCATCGTGCGGGCGCCGGGCGCCAGCGCGACGCGCGCCATTTCGGCCATTTTCGCAGTGGCCACGGACGCGTTGAAACGCAGCACGTGATCCAGCATGATGCCGTTGGCCAGGCCGTGATGCAGATCGGCCACGGTCGAGAGCGCATGCGCGCACGAATGCACGGCGCCCAGGTCCTTCTGGAAGGCGATCGCGCCCATCATCGAGGCCATCATCATGTCGCCGCGCGCTTCGATATTCTTCGGCTCACGCACGGCCAGCGGCAGCGCGCGCGCAGCGATCCGCACGCCCTCGAGCGCGATGCCGTCGCACAGCGGATGGTAGGCAGGCGACAGATACGATTCGATGTTATGCGTCAATGCGTCCATCCCGGTCGCGGCCGTGACCTGAGGAGGAAGATCCAATGTCAGCGCCGGATCGGCGAACACGACCTTGGCCAGCAGCTTGGCTGAAAACACGATTTTCTTGATATGCGTCTTGTCGTCCGACACGACCGACGAGCGCCCCACTTCGCTGCCTGTGCCTGAAGTCGTCGGCAGCGCGACAAAATACGGCAGTTTGTTGGCGATGCGCCGCACCTGCGGGTGATCCCACGCGTACTCCAGCACATCGTCGCCCGTATTGGTCGCCATCAGCGCGACCAGCTTGGCCACATCCAGCGCCGCTCCGCCGCCAAAACCCACGACCGCGTCGGCGTGGTGCGCCCGGTACGCGGCGACCCCGGTGCCCACCATGCTGGCCATCGGGTTGCCCCAGATGCCGGAGAACGTCTCGACGGCGAGTCCGCCGGCGGCCAGCGACTGTGCGAACTGTTGCGCGACAGGCAGCGCTGCCAGCCCCTTGTCGGTCACGATCAGCGGGCGGTGCACGCCGACGGATTTCAGATGCTCGGCGACCATGGCGGAAGCGCCCGGGCCGAAATGGATAGTGGTGGGGAAGGCAAATCTGGAAATGGTCATCGTTGGTTATTCTGCGGGTAAGTAAGACATGGTGCCGCGTCAGACCGTGCCTGGCCGCGATCGATCAAATGATCTCGAAATAGCGTTTGAGTTCCCAGTCAGTGACGCCGTCGAGCCACTGCCGCCATTCCCAGTCGCGGGTGGCGGCAAAGTGATCGACGAATTCGTCGCCGAACCAGTCGCGGGCAATCGCGGATTTCCGGAATATGCGCGTGGTTTCGATCAGAGTGCGCGGGGCGCGCGGAACATTCTCCGCGCCTTCATTGGTGCCGTGTATGGGCTTGGTCGTGAGCTTGAGTTTCTTCTCCACCCCATGAAGACCCGCGGCGATCACCGCCGCCATCGCCAGGTATGGATTGACGTCGGCGCCGGGGCAGCGCGTCTCCAGCCGCGTCGTCTTGGGCGAGCCGGCGATGACGCGGAAACTAGCCGTGCGATTGTCGAGCCCCCAAGTGGGCTTGACCGGCGCCCAGAAGCCGTCGACCAGGCGCTTGTAGCTGTTGATGGTCGGCCAGATCATCGGCGCCATGTCCATCATGCAGGCGACCTGGCCCGCAAGATAGCTTTCGAACAGCTTGCTCATCCCGTTGTGGGCGCCCTTGGGGTCGTAGAACAGATTCTTCTTGCCGTCGGAGAGTGACTGATGCACGTGGCCGCTGCAACCCGGATAGTGCTGGTTCCACTTGGCCATAAAGCTGGGCATGATCCCGAACCGCGAACCGATTTCCTTGGCGCCGGTCTTGAACAGAACCGAACGATCCGCCTGCTCCAGCGCTTCGGAAAACAGGATTGCCGCTTCAAACACGCCGGGGCCCGTCTCGGTATGCAGGCTTTCGATGGGCACATGGAACGCCGCCATCTCTTCCATCAGCGCCTTGAAGAATTCGCGGTTATGGTTCATCCGCAGCAGCGAATAGCCGAACATGCCGGGCGTGACAGGTTCCGGTCCCATACCCTTTTTCCCGGCCCAGCTTTGCGGCGTCTCGGCGAAGTTGAACCACTCGAACTCCATCCCGGTCATCACCGTGAAACCCAGCGCTTCGGCGCGCTGCAACACCCTTTTCAGCACCTGGCGCGGGCAGACCGGCAGCGGCTCTTCGCGGCCGTTGACGGTCTGGATGAAGTTGCCCAGAAAAAATGGAACATGATCGTCCCAGGGCACGTTGCGAAACGTCGAGAGGTCGATCCGCGCGACCGCATCCGGAAAGCCCTTGTGCCAGCCGGTGAGTTTGGTGTTGTCGTAACAGACGTCCGACGAATCCCAGCCGAACACCACGTCGCAAAAGCCGAAACCACTTTCGGCAGCCGAGTAGAATTTTTCCTTGTGTAGGTACTTGCCGCGCAGGACGCCGTCAATATCGGAAACCGCGACCTTGACCCGGTTGCCCGGCGAAGCCCGCACCGCCTGGATGATCTGGGCATCGTTAAGGGATTTATTGGTCACCATGTCGGCTCCTCCTCCGGATGGGGCCCACGATACCGAAGCCCCGGTAACAATGCAACAAAACACCACAAAAGTGGTCAGCGGCCATCTTGCTCCATCCACTTCAACACCC
>PLYG01000423.1 GCA_003153335.1 Betaproteobacteria bacterium
GGCCGAACAGCACGTGCACCAGCTTGAAGCGGCGGCCGATCAAATGGGAGCGCCGGAACAGGCGGTGAATCTCCTCCGGATGCGCATCGGTGGCGACGTCGAAGTCTTTTGGAACCACCCCGAGCAGCAAGTCGCGTACCGCGCCGCCGACGATGTAGGCGGAGTAATCATGCGCCCGCAGAATCTCGCACACCTTGAGCGCGCCGTGGCTGATGGAACTGCGGGCGATGCCGTGCTTGTCGCGCCCGTAGATCCTGGGCTCAGGTTCTGCGCCCATGTTGAACATGCGGCGGATGAATTTCTTGATCAAAGTGCGGGAATGAAGAGGTTAGGAGGCTGTTGAAGAACTGCGGAAGACGTCGATAAGCGGTTCAGTGGTCATGATGCTCTCTTCTCAACAGCCTCTGACTTGGGGGATATAAAAGGGGGCGTGCCCCCTTTTCCAACACCCTCCCGTCGGTCTTTAGCCAAAGCCCGCGCAATCGCGGGCTTTGCATTTGTGCTGTGCCTTTTGGCCGGCTGCATCAGCCTGCCCCAGACCGAGGCCCTGCGCGCTGACGGTGGCGCGGGCCTGAGGTCGCGGGTGGAGCTGGATTCGGTGCCCTTCTTCGCGCAGGAAGAATACCAGTGCGGTCCGGCGGCGCTCGCGATGGCCCTCAACGCCGCTGGCGTAGCCGTGACTCCCGATGCCCTGACCGACGAGGTGTATCTCCCGGGGCGCAAGGGCAGCCTGCAGGTGGAGATGCTTGCCAGCGCGCGGCGCCACGGCCTCTTGGCCTACGAACTTGCGCCCGAACTGAAGGACGTGCTCGCCGAAGTGGCCGCCGGCAACGCGGTGATCGTGCTGCAGAACCTCGGGTTATGGGCTTTCCACCCTTACTGGCACTACGCCGTGGTCATCGGCTACGACTTGGAGAAGAAGCAAATCCTGCTGCATTCGGGCACCAACGCGCGCCGCGCCATGGCAATTGGACTGTTCGAGTTCCTGTGGATCGACGGCCGGCGCTGGGCCATGGTCGCCCTGGCTCCCGGACGCCTGCCGGCGAGCGCGCGCGAAGCAAGCTATGCGACCGCCGCCGCAGCGTTGGAGCAAGCCGGCCGCATCGCCGAAGCGCACCGCGCCTACGAGGCCTTGCTGGAACCCTGGCCGGCCAATCTCGTCGGTTTGATGGGTCTGGGCAATACCGCCTACGCGCTGGGCCGTACGGCAGAGGCGGAAACGGCGTTCCGCACCGCCACGACCGCGCATCCGCTCGCAGCCGCGGCGTTCAACAACCTGGCACAGACACTCGCCGACCAGGACAAGCTGGAGGCGGCGCTGGAAGCCGCGCGCAAGGCGGTGAGCCTGGGAGGGGCCAGCCTGCCGGCGGCGAACGCGACGCTGGAACAAATTCTCGAGCGGCGGCAGTAGACATCAGCCTGGTTGGGGCGACGGCGACGGTCGGTTGGTTTTCACCGCGTCCTCCGCGGTACGGGAACATCAAACCTGGGCCAGGCGTTGATGTACCCAAGCGGCAACCGCCAGGGCGCGCGCATCGTCGCCCCTGCGGCCGATGATCTGCACGCCGACCGGAAGGCCTTGCGGGCCGAGACTGCAAGGCAGGTTGATTGCCGGCACATGCAGCACGGTCCACATGCGGCAGAAAATCGGGTCGCCGGTGGCCGCGAGGCCCGCGGGCGCCTCACCGGGCGCGCTGGGAGCGAGCAACACATCCGCGTCGGCAAAGACTTCATCCGACTGGCGGCGGCAGGACACGACCAGCGCTTGCGCTGCGTCATAGCGTGCAGCATCGCATCGCCGCGCACTATCGAGCAACTGTTTCAGCTTGTCGCTGAGCCCGGCGTAATGCTGCAAGCGCTCACAGGCGAGCGCAGCGTAGATTTCGTAATTCATGATGTCGATCTGGGCCTGTGTGACTTTGGCGAAAATCGGCGGCAGCGTGATTTCCGTCAGCTTCGCACCAGCGCGCCCAAGCGCCGTGGCCGCGTTCTCGATCGCGGCCACGGTCGCAGGCAAGGCCGCGTTCCACTCGTGCGTGCGACACAAACCCACGCGTGGCGGCTGCGCCAATGGCTTGGGCAGCAGGTCGCGTCCGCTCACCGCAGAAACGAACAAGGCCGCGTCGGCAACCGTGCGCGTCAGCGTCCCCAGCGTATCGAGGCTGTCGGAAAGCGGCTTGATACCGGCGCGCGGCAGCGTGCCATGAGTCGGCTTGTAGCCGACAATGCCACAGTAGCTCGCTGGGCGAATCACGGAGCCGGCGGTCTGCGTGCCGTAAGCGAGCGGCACCATGCAATCGGCCACCGCCGCGGCCGAGCCGCTGGAAGAACCGCCGGGGGTATGCAACGCATTGTGCGGATTTGCGGTCTTGCCCGGATAGAACCAGGCGAATTCGGTGGTGACGGTCTTGCCCAGCACCAGCGCGCCCGCGGCGCGTGCAAGCGCAACACAGGCTGCGTCGGCGCGGGGTCGATGACCGGCATACACGGGAGAACCGTATGCGGTCGGCATGTCTGCCGTGTCGAT
>PLYG01000453.1 GCA_003153335.1 Betaproteobacteria bacterium
CGCGACATCGTTTCCGGCGACGCTTTACACGCGCAGCGGGAAGCACGTGATGGTCTGTGGAAAACCATTCGCCGGGGCGAGCGGTCGCCGACCGACGCCGGCGACATCTACGAACAGGAAGTCCGCGCCGCCGACACCATGGCCGATGCACGGTACGACAACGCGACCTACATCGCCACTGCGCGAGAACTGAAGAACACCTTGCTGACCCGCGGCGTCGAACGCGACGGAACGCGAAAGAGACTGGAAGAGGTCGAACACGAGCTAACGCAGTTCGATAACCGGTGGATCGAGCGTGTCACTGCTGCCTGCGGCGTGTTCCTGCCCTTGGCGCAGTACCCCACATGGGCGACGGCCCGCGAGACGGCCCTTGCCGACCTGGGTAAGGTTCAGGATGCGCGGCAGGCGCAAGCAACGTTGCAGAAGAGAGTTGAGGCCGTCGCGGGACAGTTGCAGACAGCACTCGTTGCCGCAGGCGCACCTTGGCCCAATGCCGATTTTCCTCTGCTTGTCGACCACGCCCTCAAGTCGCAGGCGGCACGGTCGGCGGCCCAGCAAGAGCAACAAGGCTGGCGCACAAACCTTGCGCAAGCCCGGAGTTCCATGCCGACTCTTGATCGTGTCCTCAAGGACGCGGAGGCCAGCGTGGCCACATGGCAGGCCCGGCACGATGAATTGATGGTGGCAGCCGGGGTGCCGCCGGCCGTGGGCAACGAGGGTGCAGAGCAGGCGCTGAAGCTGCTGGACGACGTTGAAGCAGACATTCAAACCGCCACTGGACTACAGCGCCGGGTCGCAGCGATGGAGTCCGAGATCGCCTCCTTCACGTTGGATGCGAACGCTCTCGCCACCGCCTGCGCCGTGGACCTGTCTGGGCGCCCAGCCAGCGACATTGCGGCCGAACTAGACGCCCGGCAGCGCACCGAAGAGCAGGCGAGCAAGGAGCACCAGCGGCTAACGAACGCCATCGCGACTGCCGAGACCAAACTGGCAGCAATCGCAACCACCGAAGCTGCCGCTATCGCTACCGTGGAACCGCTGTTCGCGGCGGCGAAGGTCGAAACGGTGGAGGAGTTGCGCGCGGCCATCTCGCGCTGGATGGACAGCCGTGCCGCCGATGAGCGAATACGGAGCGAGCGCGAAGCCGTTATCAACAGCGGCGATGGACTGGCCTTCGACATGTTGGCCGAGGAAGTGGCCGCCGAGGATCTGACCATGGTTGCAAACGACCTAGAAGCGGCGGCCCGCAAAGTCAAGGAGACCGAAGCTAAGCGCACGGCGGCGGTTGAGATCCGCACGAAGGCACAACAAGCACTGGATCAATTCGCCGGGCAGGACACGGCGGTGCGGCTGGAAGGCGACCGGCAGGACGCTTTGCTCCTCATGCGCGAGGCGGCGGAGGGTCACCTCAAGCTGGCGCTCGCCGCAAAGCTCGTGGCATGGGCCGTGAACCGATACTCCGAACGCAAGCACGAACCCCTTCTGAAGGCTGCAAGCACTATATTCAGCAAGCTCACGCTGGGCGCCTTCGAACGTCTTGCGGTGGCGCACGAGGACGTTGCAATGACTCTCTACGCCTACCGGCCCGATGGCAGCCACATCGCCATCGGCAAAGGACTGTCCACCGGTACCGAGGCGCAACTCTACCTAGCTTTGCGGCTCGCCTCTCTTCAACAGCACCTCACGACCGGCGCCGTCCTGCCGTTCCTCGGTGACGATATTTTCATGGGCTGGGATGACGAGCGCTGCGCGGCGGGAATCGAGGTACTTGCCGATCTCGCCACGCGCACGCAAGTAATCCTCCTTACCCACAGCCGACGGCTGACAGAGATTGCTGAGCAAACTCTCCCCGGTCGCGTTAGCTTTACCGAACTACCTCGCGATGAGGTGCAGGACGCGGCGTAGCGTCGCGATCCGGTCGACCGCGAGGCTCGGTGTCTTTCGTTGACTGCGGTGGCCGGGTGCTGTTTCCGGCCGACGTAAGCGACGACCCCAGCTAGTATTCGGTTCTAGCGGCCAGCCGACTCACAGCCAGCGGAAGCGGAAAGGATCTATGGGCGTTGGGGCGGATCGCCGATAGACCTTCGGTGCCGAAATACGGGTGGCCCAGCCGTACCTTCTGAAGTCCAAGATTCGCGTGAGTTTTCGGGACGAGAGGGCGGTTCGCTTGATTGTTGGCAGAATCGCCCAAAGTGGTTGGGGGAGCCGGACGCGGTTGCCCGCGCCGGGCCCCCTCAGAACCGTGCATGCTTCTTTCGACGCACACGGCTCAAGCATTTACAAATCACTACGGGTCACGGAAGTCGGGGCGACTTGGCGGATAACAAAGCGGCCACAGTGCCTTGGGCATAGCGGCCGCCGGCTTCGGGCAGATCAATCCGGAAACGCCGCCCGTCTCGCCCGACAAAGGTTAGTGGACCACTTTCTTCCGCGGAGCCGTGCGCCAATTCTCGAACCACTCGTAGTCAAGTGCGTGGATGGCCTTCTTGATGTTGCGTAGCGTGAAGAACTTCATGTCGAGCGCCTTCCCGAGCTGATCTTCCCAGCGCATCGTGCGCGCCGTCTTCACCACCTTGTCGATGGCCTCGAAGTCGCCTGCCGGAAGCGGACCAGTCAGTGCGGGCATCGCGTCTTGGAACGTCCACACGCTCTTCTTAAATTCAACCGTCGAGCTGCAAAGAACCGCGATGACGTGCCCTACGATCGCCGGATTGTCCATCAGGCGCGGCTCCACTGCGCTCGTCAACGCCTGCGAAACGATTGGCCCGAACGTGGCAATGTGGAAACATACGTCGTCGAGGTGCTCCAACAGGAACTCCTCGCCCGGGCGCGCCTTTTCGAAGATCATGCGGCGATAACCGCTCGCGTAGGCGCTCTCCGCCGACGGGAACACGGGGAGACCATAGAAGGCATCGAGCAGCGGCGGATTCCCGTCGTAGTCGATGCGCGAGTTCGGCATGATTCGAGCTGCAGGACCCGCGTGCTCGGTGAACGGTAGCGTGGCTTCCAGCAACTTCGCGCGGTCTTCCTTCCACCGCCACGAACCTGCGATCACGAGGCCGTACTGGCGCACGGCGAGTCCGGCACGTAGCACGTTCGCGAGGTGTTCGGGCAGCGGCTCGGACGGCACGAACTGCACCGCGACCGGTGGCACCGGCGTGCTGGGCCGCGGGCCCCATGCGACGAGGGAGCCATCCGTGGTCACACTGCCCTTCAGCACCGTCTCGACATCCTCTGGCGTCCATTCGTGGTTGCCCAGCAGCAGCGACACGTCGGCATAGAGGTTCGTCGGCTGCGGTGTGCTGCACAGCGCCACGATCCGGTGCCCAACCTCCAGTGCGAGATTGGCGGCAGCCCCGAGGCGCTCGCCGCTGTCCTCCCACTCGTCCTGCGTGAACTGCAACGGCCCGATGACGATGAGCGATCCCGACGGAAGTCGCGCGAGGCCGTTCGAGTAGAGCCCGTACTCGCCCAGGTCGATGGCCGTGGCGGCGCGAGCGCCGGCCGCTTCGGCGTATACCGGCCCCCCGTCGGTGGCGGCCTCGTAGCGCTTGATCACCACGTTCACCGCCTCTTCCGAGGTGGTGAGGTATAGGCCCGGGGCGGGGCCGCCAGGCCAAACATCGAGCGCGACCTCGGCCATGGAGTCAGCCAGCGCGATCAGCAGTTCCGCTGAATCGTATGTGACGCCCAGCTTCTTCGCGATCCGTTGCGCGAGGCGCAGGCAGGACTGATCGCACACCTGCGCCGGCGCGACCCGGTCGGGGTGCGCGATCACCTCCGGCCAGTTGCGCAGGCCCGGAATCGCGGAGATGAAATCGAGGGTGTGCCCGTGCTTGACGGCGTGCTGCTTGGCGTTGAGCCAGTCGTTGAGGCGACCGGCCAGAACACGCAGATGTGCTGCATCCATGTCTGTCTCCTTCGGGCGAATCGTGTCCGGCCACACGCTTAGCGGAGCCGCCCTTGAAAACAGATTAATGAAAGGGGTGGCCTTGCTGGGAGCTGCTCCGTCCTTCGTCCATACCAGACAGCGGGTGCGTGCGGGCAGGCGACGGAAACCGCAGCCATTATAACAGCCCCGCATTCGGGAACACACCCGCGAATTGCCTCATAAATAAACGGGTCGAGAGCGTCGATGCGCAAAAAGGGAAAGCTGACGCTCACGGGAACGGCCGCTAACGGCAAGACTTCTCTGGACCGCAGTCGGCCGTTATGTAGAGCTCTCCATAAGGGCCGACAGCGTTGATGCGCTAAAAAGGGAAAGCGGACGCTCACCGGAACGGCCGCTTACGGCAATACTTCACTGGACCGGAGTCGGCCCAGCCCAGCCGTTCGGAATCGTCGCGGAAATTTCCCGCAGCCCGCCGTTCGCGCCAGCACTCGGTAGTAGCGATGGCGTTAGATGCGCGAGGCCGGTACCAGGGCGGCGACTTTGTCGATCAGTTCGCGCGGGGTCAGCACTAAGGCGCTGGGTCTGCCCTGGTGCAGGTTGGCGAGGCGGTAGCGCAAATCCTCGGCGTTGTATTGGTGCAGATGCTACGAGACGCGAGTACGACGAAGCTGGACACATGATCGCACGCGAATACGGTCGTGTGCCTGCCGAATCCGAGCGACTCCAGAACGATGTGGAGAGCGCTGAAGTGACGGCCTGCGCCGCGTACGCAGGGGGCGCATAATTGCCCATCAGGGCCGTCAACGGCTTGGCCATGCGCAGCAATCGACTTGACGAGGAGAGGACCACCATGATGCGAAGGATCCTTGCGCTATTTGCGGCCGGCATCGCGCTCGCCGTGTGCGCGGCGCCCGCCGGTGCGCAGTACCCGAACAAAGCGGTGAAGGTGATCGTGCCCTTCCCCGCGGGCGGCGCGGCCGACACCATCACGCGCGTCATCGCGCAGCCGCTGGCGGATGCGCTCGGCCAGCCGGTGGTGGTGG
>PLYG01000582.1 GCA_003153335.1 Betaproteobacteria bacterium
TGTAAAAGAAGAAGCGAAATCGTAAGGTAGAAACGATTTAATGCTGGGTGCTTAGCTCAGCTGGGAGAGCGGCGCCCTTACAAGGCGTAGGTCGTGGGTTCGATCCCCTCAGCACCCATAAGTTTCAAAAGCAGTAAAGTAGTAAAAACGTGTTCTTAGGAGTGGTAGTTCAGTTGGTTAGAATACCGGCCTGTCACGCCGGGGGTCGCGGGTTCGAGCCCCGTCCACTCCGCCAGAATTCAACAAGGGTGAACGCAAGTTCGCCCTTGTTTTTTATCGGGTCACCGTTGCGAGGTTTCTTACATGTTCGATTTTGTAGGCAAGAACAAGCGCGTGGCGCAAGTCATCCTTGCGCTCATCACGCTTCCGTTCGCTTTTTTCGGTGTCGATTCGTACATCCGCCGGATGGAAACCGGCGACCAGGAGGTCGCGAAGGTCGGCAGCGACAAGATCTCCCAGGCTGAATTCGCCAATGCGCTGCGCGACTCGCAAGAGCGGATGCGCGCAATGCTGCGCGACCGATACGACCCGGCGATGTTCGACAACCCGGAAGTGCGCTTCAATATTCTCGAGCAGTTGATCAATCAGCGTCTGTTAGCCCAACTGTCCACCAAGCAGAACATCGTGGTCTCGGATGAAATCATCCGCCAGTACATCATGGATTTCCCGGCATTCCAGGAAAACGGCAAGTTCTCTCCCGAGCGGGCGCGCAGTATGCTGGCGAGCCAGGGTATGACCGAGAACATGCTCGAGGCCCAGATGCGCCAGCAACTGCAATTGCAGCCATTGCAGGATCCGTTTGCCCAGGCCAACTTCGTGTCGCGTACCGGCGCGGAACAATTCATGAAGCTCAATGGCCAGCAACGTGAAGTCGCTGTAGCCTCGATCGACATCGCACCGTACCTGAACCAGATCAAGCCCGACGAAGCGGCGGTCAAGGCATACTACGACGGCAACCAGGCGGCGTTCCAGGTGCCGGAACAGGTGCGCCTCGAGACGCTGGTGCTGACCGTCGACTCGATTTCCTCCAAGATCGTTGTCGACCCCAAGGAGGTCAGGACGACCTACGATGCCAGCATCGCCACGTATTCCGATCCGGAACAGCGGCAGGCCAGTCACATACTGGTCGCCGTCAAGCCCGACGCCAAGGCCGCGGACAAGGAAGCGGCCAGGCAGAAGGCCGAGGGTCTGGCAAAGCAGGTCAAGGCGGCGCCGGACAAGTTCGGCGAAGTGGCGAAGAAGAATTCGGAGGATCCGGGTTCCAAGGAGCAGGGCGGCGATCTCGGGTACTTCGGCAAGGGCGCGATGGACAAGCCGTTCGAAGATGCGGTGTTCGGCATCAAGCAGCCGGGCGACATCGTCGGACCTGTTGAATCCGCGTTCGGCTATCACGTTATCAAGCTCACTGGCGTGCGGCCGGAGAAGGTCAAGCCCTTCGATGACGTCAAAGCCCAGATCGAGCAGGATCTGAAGCGCCAGAAAGCGACCAAGCAGTACGCCGAAGCCGCCGAGAAGTTCCAGAACCTCGTCTATGAGAATGGCGACAAGCTGCAACCCGCGGCCGATGGGCTGCAGCTCAAGGTCATCCAGAGCGGACTGCTGACCCGGGCCCAAGTCCAGGCGATGGCCCAAAAGAACCAGAAATTCGTCGAAGCCGTGTTCAGCCCCGAATCGCTAACGGCCAAGCGCAACACCGAAGCGATCGAGATCGCACCTAACACACTGATGGCGGCACGGGTGATCGAGCACCAGCCCGCGGCGCCGCGCCCGTTTGCGGATGTGAAGAACGAGATCTTCATCCAGTTGCAGAAAAAGGGCGCATCCGAACTCGCCGCCAAGGAAGGGCAGGCCAGGCTCGCCGAACTGCAGCAGGGCAAGGCCGTTGCGTTGGAGTGGGACAAACCGCGCGAATTCACGCGCCAACAACGTCAGGCAGGCTTCACCGACGAAGCCGTGACCAGCATCTTCCACACCGACCCGGCCAAGTTACCGGCTTATGCGGGCGCGTCCAATGAAAAGGGCGGTTTCAGCATTTATCGCATCACCAAGGTGACCGACCCCGAGCTCAAGGATGATGCGGTCAAGAACGCGAATGCCCAACTGGCCGGCGCGGTCAGCCGGGAATTGTTCACGTCTTATCTCGCGGCGCTCAAGAAAAAGGCCGACGTCGTGATTCATCAAGAAAACTTCGACAAGAAGGATAAGAGTTAGGAGTCTGTCGAACACCTAAGTCCGACAGGCTCCTCGACGCCCGGCGGCTTGCCCGCTCGCGGCGATCTCTGAGAAGCCGTGCGATCCGGCCGGACGGGTGTCGCGTTGGCCCGGTCAGCCGCTCGATTGCGCACAACTCTCTTCGATAAACGTCTCCAGCCGCTTGCCTTCGGCTTCGCGCGCTCCCTCATCGAGCACGACTCTTTCACCGCTTTCATCCATCCGGGCGACCGGAGTGTTTTCACGCAGCGCGCGCAACTCGCCGCGCGCACGGGCGCAGGAGTCCTGGCGGATGGCTTCGAACTGTTCCTTCTTCGCGGCCTCTGCCTGTTTCTTGTCCGCGTCATCCTGCCGCTTCTTGAACTGCGCATCCTGGTCCATGACCTGGCGCGCCGCGCCGGCGTTGGCCGAACCGACGATTTTCACGACCTCCTGGGATTTCACTTTGCCTAACGGGGGCTGGTCGGAATAGGTGACGCGGCCATTGTCATCGACCGATTTGTACAGGTTCTGGGCGGTGGCCATCGTGCCGACGAGAAGTGGCGCCAGCAGCAGCAACCGGGCTATCAGTCGCAGTTTCATTGCAACTCCACGCCATGAACAGAAGGACAGTTTAAGCCCATGCCGCCGGGCGAAGCAAGCGCCGATGCCGGTCGGGCAACTGTCGGCAGGCCGGCCGGACAACTCTCGGCCGGCAGGCGGCCAAGCCACCGTAGGCTTACGCTGACAAAGTGCGTATAATTCGCTTTTGCGCCAAGGGAAAAAGATGCGCGTAATCCAGAAAGCGTTGACCTTCGACGACGTTCTGCTCATTCCGGCTCACTCGACCGTCGTTCCACGCGAAGTCAGTCTCACCACCCGCCTCACCCGCACCCTCTCGCTCAACATCCCGCTGCTCTCCGCGGCGATGGACACGGTGACCGAGGCACGGATGGCGATTGCCATGGCCCGCCAGGGCGGCCTGGGCATCTTGCACCGCAACCTCTCGATAGAGGACCAGACCCGGCAGGTGGACCTGGTGAAGCGCTCCGAGTCTGGCATGGTCTCGGACCCGGTCACCACGACGGGGGACGCGACGCTGGCCGAGGTCGATGAAGCCTGCGGGCGGTTCCACATCTCGGGGCTGCCCGTCATCGACCACGACGGTCTGCTGATCGGCATCATCACCAACCGCGACCTGCGCTTTGAGACCGACTTCAGCCGTCCGGCCTCAGAGGTCATGACCCCGATGCCACTGGTCACCGCGCACGTGGGCGTCGACAAGATCGAGGCGCTGGCGCTGCTGGCGAGCAACAAGATCGAGAAGCTTCCGCTGGTCGATGACGTCGGGCGGCTCAGGGGTCTGTTCACCGTCAAGGACTTCGTCAAGACCGAGCAGTTCCCCATGGCCACCAAGGACGGCTCTGGGCGGTTGCAGGTCGGGGCTGCCATCGGGTTCTTCGACGATGCCTGGAAGCGCGCGATGTCACTGGTCGAGGCCGGGGTGGACCTGCTGATCGTCGACACCG
>PLYG01000556.1:0-9004 GCA_003153335.1 Betaproteobacteria bacterium
GAGAAATACACGCCTGCCACCGCCAGCGGCATGATCACGTAGTAATAGCGGAGGTGCGTATTGAGGCTGAACCCGAACAGGCTCGGCGCCGGAATGTCGCTGTAGCCAATCGAGGCGCCCAGGTAGTCGGTCGCGGAGATGAAGATGCGCACCGACTCGGCGAGCCCGAGCGTGGCCAGCGCGAGATAGGCACCCTCGAGCCGGAACGACGGAATGCCGACGATGGCGCCGGCGAGGGCGGTGACCAGCATGGCGCCCGGCAGCGCCACCCAGAACGGCATACCGAACTTGGTGGTGAGCACGGCGGAGGTGTACGCACCGATCGCCATCAGCGCGATGTGGCCCACGGTGACCTGGCCCGCGAAGCCTTTGACGATGTTAAGACCCACCGCCAGGATGATGTTGATGAGGATCAGGTCCAGCAGGTAGTGCTGATAATTGTTGACCGCGAACCACGGCAACGGAATCAGTACGGCGAAACCGATCAGCCACGGCGCATGGTGCCGCGCCGACGTGAGCCGCATCAGGGCGCCCTCGGTCACGGGAGCGAGCTCATAGGCCGCTTTGTCGGTCACGCGTAGCTATCCTCGGGTTCGTCGCGTCGGTCGACAACGGGCGGTCGCAGTCGGACCGCGCGGCGGAACGGGCTTTCGTCCCGTCCGCCCCGCCGATCGCGGCGCACTGTGAATGCCGGCCGGTTACTTGGCCAGGCCGAAGTCCTTGTCGAAGGCGACGCGGGCGAGCACCTTGGTGTCGAAGTCCTTGCCGCCCTTCGTGTACTCGACAAGGATCCCGGTGCGGTTGCCGTCCCGGCATTGCGGCGTGGGTGCCGCACAGAACTCGATCGCACCGGCCGAGAGGCCTTCGTACTTGATCGACGCCAGGGCGTCGCGGATCACCTTCCGGTCATCGGCGAGCGCGGCGTCGGTCAGCTTGAGGTTCGCTTTCGACAGCGCGAGCTTGACGATCTGCGCCGTGTCATAAGCCTGCGAGAAGTCGTGGTCCGGGCAGGGGATCTTGTATTTCTGGTTCACCATCGCCACGAACTGTTTGACGTTCGGCCGCTCGTCCTTGCAGTTGAAGGCGGCCGCGAAGATCATGCCGACCGCCGCGTCACCGGCGAGCTGCGGGAACATCACATCGCCGGCGGCGCTGGCCCCCACCCGCACCACCTTCTTGGGAATGCCGACCTCGTACGACTGCTGCACCTCGCGGGCCTGCGTGTCGGCCTGTCCACCAATGGCGAGCACGTCCGGATTGAGCGACTTGATCTTGAGCAGCTGCGAGCGGAAGTCGAGGTCGGTCTCCTGCATCTGCGCCTCGTATACCGGATCGGCGTTGTACGTCTTCTTCATGTAGTCCATGTACTGCTTGACGAACGCGATGCCGGCGCCGTCGGTCGTATACAGGTACGCGACCTTCTTGCCCACGTTCTCGGCCAGGTATTTGGCGTGCACCGCGGCGTAGAAGCGCTCGGACACCGACACGCGGAAGATCCACTCGCTGCCCTTTTGCGTGATCGACGTGTTGGTCGACTGCGGGACGATCTGGGGCACGCCTTCCTTGGCCGTGACGTCCGCCATCGGCATCGTGACCGAGCTGCAGGTCGAGCCGATGATCAGGTGCACCTTGTTCTCGTGAATGAACCGGTTGACGTTGGCTATGCCCTTGTCGGGCTTGCACTCGTCGTTGAGCAGGATGACTTCGACCTTGGCGCCGTTGATGCCGCCCTTGGCGTTGTCCGCTTCGAGTATCTCCTTGGTCATCGCGCCGAACGCCAGCCCGGATTCGACCAGCATCCGCAGCGAGACGCCGATGCGGATGGTCTTGTCCTGCGCCACGGCCGGATTGGCGGCGACGGTCAAGCCGAGCAGGGCGACCGATCCCGCGATGCACATCGCCTTGGATAGCATGGTTTTCATCTGTCACTCCTCCACTTCTTAGTAGGACATCAAAGCCGCGCAAGTTCTTGCGGGAACCGATCCCTGAATCCGGTCGTCTGCGCCACCGTTAGCACTCTATTATAAGTTTGCCGAATATTTTTGTCCATGCAATGATGTAAATGTTGCGTATTGATATTTTAAATATGGAACCCAAACTCGGCAGCGTGCCCCGCGACACCAGGATGCTCGTCCTGTTCGTCGAGATCTAGAGCACCCAGAGCATGACCCGAGCAGCTCGACTTGAGCCAGCCGACCGCCAGCATCTGGCTCGCCAAGCTGCGAAGTGACGGCGGTGCCTTGAGCCGAGTGTGCTGCCCCGGCAGCGGCCGAAGTCCGCGCCCGGATCGGGCGTTCGCCCCGCACGGGACCATCAGCCGGCGAGGCACTGCCACTGCCCGCTCGCCGCCGACGTGAACAGCGCCTCGATGATCCGCAGTGTCCGTAACGAATCCTCGATCGGCCAGCTCGGGACCGCTTCGCCGCGCAGATGGCGGGAGAACCGCTCGACCTGCAGCGTGTACTGGTTCACAGGATCGAAGCTGTACGTCATCGTTTCGAACGCGCCGTGGCTCGTATGGTCGCCGACGTAGACGTGGCACGGCGAGGGCTGGCCGTGCGCGTACGGAAAATCGCAGCGCAGCCAGCCGTTGGCGCCGAGCACCGAGAACTGCTGATGCGTCGCCCAGGCAGACGGCCCGCTCTGCGACCCGACGGTGAAGCTGGCGTGGCCATCCCCGAAGTCCAGCACGGCGGTCGAGAGCCGGTCGATCCGGAACACCGGGTCCCGATCGATGGCGGCGATCACGCGCTTCGGCGCGCGCCGGAACACGGCGCTGCACGCACTGATGGTGTACGAGCCCAGGTCATAGAGTGCGCCGCCGCCCTGGTCCGGGTTGTTGCGGATGTCGTTCGGATCGAGGAACCGCTTGGCGAGCGTGCATTGCACGGCGCGCGGCGCGCCGATCGCGCCGGAGGAAAGCAGTTCGGCAATCTTCGCCCACTGCGGATGGTTGCGGTAGGAAAACGCCTCTTCGATATACCGTCCGCTGCGGTCGCGCGCCGCGATCAGGGCGAGGACGTCGTTGGCAGACAGGCAAAGTGGCTTCTCGCACAGCACGTGCTTGCCGGCATCCAGGGCCCGCACCGACCACTCGACGTGCAGGTGGTTGGGCAGCGGCACGTACAGCGCGTCGATCTCGGGGTCGGCGATCAGTTCTTCATAGGAACCGAAATAGCGCGGCACCCCGAACTCCTGCGCGACGGCCTTCGCCTTGTCGAGGCTGCGCGACGCGATGGCGACGAGGCGGGCACTCGATGCCCCGTTCATCGCCGGCATGAACCGCGACGTCGCGATCGCCGCCACCCCGAGCACACCCCACCGGACCGGATTCATGCCACCCCGCCGGTCAGCGCCCAAGCCACTGGGGCTTGCGCTTTTCCGCGAAGGCGCGCGGCCCTTCCTTGGCATCCTCGCTTGCCAGCATGCGTTCGGCCGCCGGATACTTTCTGCGCATGGCGGCGGCAAGACCGGGCTCGCCGAGACTCTGGTACATGACCTGCTTCGAGGCCTCGAGCGCGAGCGGCGCGCAATCGAGCATGTCGCGCGCGATCGCCCTGGCGCGCTCGAGCGCCGTGCCGCGCGGCACGATTTCGTTGATAAGGCTTGTCCTGCGCGCCTCTTCCGCAGTGATGCGCTTGCCCGTGAGCACGAGCCACATCGCATCCTTCATCGGCATCTGGCGGGCGAGCCGCTGCAGCGCGCCGCCGCCGAGCGCCGCCAGGCCCACGCGTGGTTCCGGCAATGCGAACTCGGCGTGGTCCGAGGCGACCGCGAGATCGCAGGCAGCGACAATTTCCACCCCGCCGCCGAGGCATAGCCCGTTGATCGCGGCGATCACCGGTTTCCACAGGTCGAACCGCTTCGTGATGCCAGCGAAGCCTCCCGGCGGATATTCGTAATCGCCGGTCTTGGCCAGCGACTTCAAATCGGTGCCCACGCAGAACGCGCGGTCCCCGGCGCCCGTGATGATCGCGACGCGCAGTGCCGGATCGGCGGCGTAGAGGTCGAACGCCCGGGCAAGCTCGAAATGCGCGGCCTGATGCAGGGCGTTGAGGACCTCGGGACGGTCCAGCGTGATCGTCACGGTGGCGTCATCACGCTCCACCCGGATGTATTGAAAGGTGCGCTCGGTCAGGACTTCGGTCACGGGTGGCATTGTCTCGGTAGGTCAGGGCGACGCCTTGCCGCGTGGGCGACGCGGCGCTGCGATGCTTCCATAGCTGCGTTTGCTCATGGACGGCACCGCCGGGCGTTGAACTCGGCGAGGCAATCCTCGATGACGCGCGCGGTGCGCGCCGCCGTTTCGCCGTTGCTCGAACAGCGCCCAACCCCGTTCATCTCGTCGACGATCGTCTGGATCAGCGGCTGGTGAACGTAGGGCGGATCCACGACCGGGATTTCCTCCATCGTATCGCCGCGCATGATGCGAATCGGCGCCGGCGGGCGGCCGGCAGGGGGCGAGAGCGGCGGGAACGTCGAAAACGTGATGCGCCCTGTGGCGCCGACGATCTCGTTATATTCGTCGTCGCAATCGGCGGTGAAGCACCACGCGCCGCTGCCGTAGACGCCGGAAGCGAAGCGATACGCGGCCGTCACGATGTCCTCCGGCGGGTAGACGTCCGCCTGGTTGTCCGCGAACGTGCGCACGGTCTCGATTGGTCCGAGGATGAAGTCGAGGATGTCGAGCGTGTGGCCGACGGCTTCGAAAAAGATGCCACCGCCGGAGCGCGCGGGATCGAGCCGCCAGCCCCAGAACGGCCCGCGCATCGCCTCCGGTGTCGGAATCCGCTGGAAGTGCCGCGTGATCACCATGCGGACATCGCCAATCGCGCCGCTTCGCACGAGGTCGCGGACCTTGATGAAGCGCGGCAGCGCGCGCCGATAATAGGCGACCCACAGCCGGACGTTAGCGTCGCGGCAGGCCGCGATCATGGAGAGGCAATCGGCATGGGTCATCGCCATCGGCTTCTCGGTTAGCACCGCCTTGCCGGCCCCGGCGCAGCGCAGCACGAGGTCGCGATGCGATTCGGTCATCGTCGCGATGTAGACGATGTCGATGTCGAGCGCGCGGATGATGGCCTCGGCATCGTGGTGCCAGCGCGCAACGCCGTGGCGCCGCGCGAAATCCTCGGCTCGCGCCGCATTGCGGTCGGCGACGGCGACGAGCTGCGAGTTCGCGGCCTTGTAGAGGCCCGGGCCGCTTTTCATCTCGGCGACCTCGCCGCAACCGATCAAGCCCCAGCGAATCGTCTTCATACTCTGCGTTGTGGCACGCCTATTTCGCGGCCCAGCCGGGCTTGAATGTCTGCACCACCTGCGCGTGGCCGTTGACGATCTTGACGAAGAAGCTCTCGCGATCGATGTCGCCCTTGGCGTCGTAGCGGACGTCCATCAGCACGCCGGGGTAGTCCTTGGCAGAGATCGTGGCACCGTGGATCGCGGCCGCGAGCACCCTGGAGTCGATCTTGCCGATCTTGTCGGTGACCGCCTTGACCACCCACATCCCCACGTAGCCCTTCATCGCGTTGTGATCGGGGCGGTACTTGTACTCGGCCTCGAACTTCTTCACGAAGGACTGCATCGTCGGATTCGGCGCATCCGCCGTCAGGCCGACGTGCGCGACGACGCCGTTCGCGGCGTCGCCGGCGAGCTCGAGCACCTTCTCGTTGACTAGCGTCGTTTCGCCGACGACTGGCTTGTCGTACCCCTGCTTTTTCAGTTCACGCAGGATGCGCGCGGACTCTTCTTCGTGCAGGTAGATAAACAGCGCATCGGCGTTCGACTGCTTGGCCTTGAGCACGGGGCTGGAGAAGTCGAGCTGACCCTGATCGGTGGAGATGTCGGCGGCAACCTTGACACCCAGCTTCGCGAACTCCGGCACGATGACGTCACGGCCACCCTTGCCGAAGTCGTTGTTGACGTAGATGACCGCAACGGACTTCGCCTTGAGGGTGTCCTTGATGTACGCCGCGACCTTGGGCATCGCGACCTCCTGTGTGAACGACGTCCGGAAAACGTACGGGTTCCCCTGTTGCGTGATGGACGCGGCTTCCCCGGCGACGATGTTCGTGATCTCGGCGCGGCGCGTCTCGGTCATCGACACGACGACCGAGCCGGAGAACACCGGCCCCATGACCACGTACGCGCCCTGGTCGATGGCCTTGGTGGCCAGCGCTTTCGCGATACCCGGATTCGTCTGCGTGTCGAGCGATGTGTACTCGATCTTGCGGCCAGCGAGACCGCCGGCGGCATTGATCTCCTTGACCGCCAGCTTGATGCCATTGTCGAAGTTCGTGCCGACCGTGGCACCGTTTCCAGACAATTCGACCAGGCCGACGATGGGCACGGGCTGCGCGGCGGCGAACAGCGGTACAGCTGTCAGCGCGAGCGCCGTCGCGAAATTGCGGAACGGCTGTTGCATGAGACCTCCATAGGTTGGTTGCAGATGCGGGAAAGTCACTCTGGGGCAGTTTCAGAACGGCCTGATCGGCGGCAGCGTCGCCGTGACGATCTGCTTGCCGCCCTTCACTTCGACGATGTAGCTGACCCGGTCCGGATCGCCGTTCTTGTCGAACTTGGTGTCGATGAGAATTCCGGGATAGTCCTTGACATACAGCGGCATGTCCTTCACCGCGGCGGCGAACGCCTTGCCGTCGATTTTGCCGATCTTCTCGCTCACCGCCTTGATGATGTACGGCACAGAGTAGCCCTGGATGCCGTTGTGGTCGGACTTGCGCTTGTACTCCTTCATGAACTTCTCGTCGAAGGCCTTCATCGTGGGGGTCGGCGCGTCGACGGTCAGCGCCACGTGGCCCTGCATGCCGTTGGCCGCGTCGCCGGCGAGCTCGATCGTCTTCTGGCTGATGAGCGTCGCTTCGCCGACGACGGGCTTGGTGTAGCCCTGCTTGCGCAGCTCACGCGCGATCCGCGCGCACTCTTCCTCGTTGGTGTAGACGAATAGGACGTCGCCGTTCGACTGCTTCGCCTTCAGCACCGCACTGGAGAAGTCGACCTGCCCCTGGTCGGTCGAGATGTCCGCGCCGATCTTGAGGCCGAGCGTTGGCGCGGCCTTCAGGAATTCGTCGCGGCCACCTTTGCCGAAGTCGGAGTTGATGTACATGATGTCGACCGTCTGCGCCTTCAGTCCATCCTTGATGTAGCGCGCCAGCTTGGGCATGGACGCCGCCTGCGTCGTATTGGTGCGGATCACGTACGGGTTGCCCTGCTGCGTGATCGACGCGGCCGCGGCGCCCGTGAAATTCGGGATCTCCGCGCGCCGGGTCTCGGCCGCGCTGACCACCATCGCACCGGAAAAGGTGGGGCCGATGACGGCGAAGGCGCCCATATCGACCGCCTTCTGCGCCAGCGCCTTGGACACAGCCGCGTTGCTCTGCGTGTCGAGCGTGGTGACCTCGAACTTGCGTCCCAGCACTCCGCCGGCGGCGTTAATCTCCTTGACCGCGAGCTCGACGCCGTCGCGGTAGTTGATGCCGGCCGAGGCGATCGGCCCGGACAGTTCGAGCAGGTTGACGAGCTTGATCGGATCATTCTGGGCCAGCGCCGGTGCGGTGGCGGCACCCAGCGTCAGTGCGGCGAGCAGTGTCGTAAATCGAGTCATGGTCTTCCTCCTGTCAATTTGAATCGTCGTTGGGCATGGCCCGGGTGGTTGTGCCCATAGACAATGTCGCCCAGGGTTTCGCTCCGCGCAACGCCGGGGAAGTGGATACTACGCCAATTTCATCACTTTCCGTCACGGGCGCGCCGGATGATGTCGTACACCGCGCTCAAGTCGGCGATCGGAATTTGCCCGGGCGCGGAGGCGGCTTCGCCGACGGCGAAGCTCAACGACGAGCCGAACAGGCCGCCGATCATCCTTGTCACCGAGCCCAGCGGTCCCATCGCCATGCTGATCAGCGGGATGCGTCCCTTCGCATCGGCCTCGGCCGTGGCCGCGAGCAGGGTGAGCACGTCCATGCGGTCGCGCGGCATCGCGGCAACCTTGGCGACGTCGGCACCCAGCCGCTCCGCATCGAGGAAGCGCTGGACGAGAAAATCGCGGCCCGGCGTGTAGCCGAAATTGTGGTACGACAGGATGAGCCGGGTTCCATGCGCGCGCGTGCTCTCGCGAACGCGACGCACGTGCTCGGCATCGTTACTCATCTCGAAGTCGATGAAGTCGACAAGGCGGCTCGCGCCGACGGCGGCGTAAAGCCGGACGACGTCCTCGTCGCCGATGGCGATCGACTCGCCGCCCTCCTTGATCGAGCGGCGGGTGAAAATGACCGGCAGTTCGCCCGCCGCGGCACGCAATGCGCGGGCCACGTCGAGCACTGCCGCGGTGTCGCCAATCGCGTCGAAGAAATCGACGCGCCACTCGATGACGTCGGGCTGTTTCGGGACCACGCTGGCCGCTTCGGCAAGAATGCCCTCGCGACTGCGCCCGACCAGGGGCGTGCAGATTAGCGGCGTTTCCCCGCCAAGTTTCCTGCCTCTTACATCGATGATCTTGTCCGGCATGGTGACACCCTTCGGCTCAGAACTAATGAGTTGCGGCCGCGGCCGGCTTGCCCGCACCGCCGAGGAACAAACGATTGAGGTCAGGGTCGTCGAGCAGCTCCGAGGCGGCCCGGTCGAGCGCCAGGCGCCCGGTCTCGAGAACCAGCGCGCGATTGGCATACTTGAGCGCCGTGCGCACGTTCTGCTCGACCATCACCACCGTCGTGCCGCTGTCCGCGAGTTGCTGCAGCAGCGTCATGACCTCCTGCACGAGCTTCGGCGAAAGCCCGNNACTCGAGTTGCTTCTGCTCGCCGCCGGACAAGGTCGAGGCCTGATTATCGATGCGCTCGCGGATCCGCGGGAAGCGTTGCAACACGTCCTCGATGCGGCCGGCTAGTTCACCGCGCGGCAGCGTGATGCCGCCGAGTTCGAGATTGTGCAGCACCGACAGCGAGCCGAACAGATTGCGTCCCTGCGGCACGAACGCGATGCCCTCGGCGAGCA
>PLYG01000556.1:9012-9205 GCA_003153335.1 Betaproteobacteria bacterium
CGATCAGCAGCGTGATCTCACCCTTGCGTGCGTCGAGCGACAGGTCGTTCAGGATGGTGAGGCTCGGCGAATAGCCGGCGACGACGTGGTGGAACTCGATGATTTTTTCCGCCATATAGGTCATCCGTCAGTTGCCGAGATAGGCTTCGAGCACGGCGCGATTGCTCTGCACCGCGGCCGGCGGCCCTTCGGC
>PLYG01000097.1 GCA_003153335.1 Betaproteobacteria bacterium
GGCGGTTCGATCTTGATCACCTCGGCGCCGAATTCGGCAAAGAACTTCCCGGCAAACGGCCCGGCGATGAGCTGACCAAGCTCGATAACCTTGATTCCGGTCAGGGGTTTCTGTTTCATCGTCATTCCTTCACGCATCTTGTCATTCTACCGGCACCCCGCCACGCCCTCCAGCTAAGTTAAGATACGCTTCTCGTTTGAACTGTACCGTCGGAGGCGCTCATGATTCGTTACCACTTCATCCGGATGCTAGGCGGCACGGCCTTGCTTTCGATGGCAACCGTCGCGGCGCATGCTGCGGTCGACGCGACATACAAGACGGAAATCGACGCGTGGCGGGCCAAGGTCGAAAAATCGCTGCGCTCGGACAACGGCTGGCTCACTCTCGCCGGCCGGCATGAACTCTCGTCCGGGGCCAACACGATCGGCAGCGGCGGCGACAACCAGATCGTGCTCGCGCCGGGGCTGGCGCCAGAGCGCCTGGGCACCATCGCTATCGGAGGGGACAAGGTCACCCTGAAGCTGGCGCCCGGCGTGGAAATGTTCAACGCGCGCAGCGACCCGATCGGCTTCAGCGATCGGACCCTGCAGACCGACCTCGACCGCCGCGATTGGGTGTACCTGGGACGGCTTTCATTTCATGTCATCAAGCGGGACGAAGGAAAATACATCCTGCGCGTATCCGACCTGGAGAGCGATGTGCGCAAGAACTTCGCCGGCCGCATCTGGTACGACGTGAATCCAGCCCTGCGCGTAGACGCGAAATTCGTTCCATACAGCGGGAAAAAGATCGACATCGTCAATGTGCTGGGCGAGATTTCGCAGGAACCCGTGGCCGGGTATCTTGAATTCAAGCTCAACGGCAAGACCCACAGACTGGATGCGCTGGCCGATCCGGGCGAGCCGCTGTTCGTGATTTTCAGCGATCGCACCGGCGAAACGACGACGTATCCATCCGGACGCTTTCTGGAAGTCGCGATGCCGAAAAACGGCAAGACGGTAATCGACTTCAACAAGGCCTACAACCCGCCCTGCGCCTTTTCCGCCTATACGACTTGCCCACTTCCGCCACCGCAGAATGTGCTGAAAACCAGCGTGGCCGCGGGTGAGAAATTCCGGGGACACTGATCGGGAAAAACGCGTACACCCGGCGAAATCCCCCATGGACTGGGGGATTCGCGCATCGGTTGCTATGCCGGACCCAACCCGGCAACCGCGCGCAAATCGCCGACCAGGGCCGCAACGTCGGAATCGGATGTCTTCCACGAACACATCAACCGCGCGCCGCCGCCGATGAAGCGGTAATACCGCCAGCCCCGATCCTTCAGACCTTCGTGAAAGCCGTCGGGCATTTCGGCAAACACGCCGCTGGCCTCGACCGGATGCAGCAAACGCACGCCGGGAATTTTCTGCAATGCATCGCCCAGCCGGCGCGCCAGTGCATTGGCGCGCTGCGCATTGCGCAGCCACCCGCCGTCCTTGAGCATCGCCGCCCAGGGTGCGGCCAGGAAGCGCATTTTCGACGCGAGCTGGCCGGCCTGCTTGCAGCGGAATTCGAATTCTTCGGAGAGTTTGCGGTTGAAAAACACCACCGCTTCGCCTACGGCCATGCCGTTCTTCGTGCCACCGAAGCATAGGACGTCAACCCCGGCCTGCCACGTCATCGCCTTCGGTGACATGCCCGCCGAGGCAACGGCATTGGCGAATCGCGCGCCATCCATGTGCACGTGCATCCGGTATTTTTCAGCAAGCTGCGCGAGCGCCTGGATTTCATCGACCCGGTAGACCGTGCCGCTTTCGGTCGCCTGCGTCAAGCTGATGACCCGCGGCTTCGGATAGTGGACGTCGCTGCGGCTGGTGACGATACGCTCGACCTCGAAGAGATCCAGCTTGCCATGCGGGCCATTCGCGGTCAGCAGCTTGGTCCCGTTGGAAAAGAATTCGGGCGCGCCGCATTCGTCGGTCTCGACATGCGCCGAGTCATGGCAGATCACGCTGTGATACGACTGGCACAACGAGGCCAGGGCGAGCGAATTGGCCGCCGTGCCATTGAACACAAAATACACGTCGCAGTCGGTCTCGAACAATTCACGAAACAGATTGCTCGCTTCAAGGGTGTGGCGATCCTCTCCATAGGAGGGTTCGAAGTGCGCGTTGGCTTCCTGCATCGCGTCCCAAGCCTCGGGACATATCCCCGCGGTATTGTCGCTGGCAAACTGCACTTTCAGTTCAGACAATCACGCCTCCGCCCAGACACACTTTCGATTCATACACAACCGCGTATTGCCCGGGGGTCGTCGCCCATTGCGGTTCGGCAAACTCGATCAGGGCGCGACGTTCGCGCAACCACCCGAGACTGCACGCCGCGTCCTCCTGCCGGTACCGCGTCTTGGCGGCATACACCCAATGGGTGTGCGGATCGGCGCCGGCGATCCAGTGGGCGTTGGCAATTTCGACGGCATCGCGCAACAGCAGCGGATGGTCGTGCCCCTGGACCACGGTCAGTTCGTTCTTGACCGGATCCTTGCCCGCGACGAACCAGGGTTCGCCGACGCCGCCAGCCTGTCCCCCGATTTTCAGTCCGCTGCGCTGGCCGATGGTGTAGAACGCGATCCCCTGGTGTTCACCGACGACCACGCCTTCGGGCGTGCGCATCACCCCGGGCGTCTTGGGCAAGTAGCGCTCCAGAAACTCCCGGAAGGGCCGCTCGCCGATGAAGCAGATCCCGGTGCTGTCTTTCTTGTTGTAGGTGGGAATGCGTTCGCGTTCCGCAATCGCGCGCACTTCGCGCTTGGCCAACCCGGCTAGCGGGAAAATCGATTTCGAGAGCTGCTGCTGATTCAGCCGATGCAGAAAGTAGCTCTGGTCTTTCGTGCCGTCCTCGGCCTTGAGCAACTGGAACAGCCCGTCGACTTCGCGCACGCCGGCATAGTGGCCGGTCGCGATCCGATCGGCTCCGGACTTGAGAGCGTGGTCGAGAAAGGCCGCAAACTTGATTTCGTTGTTGCACAGCACATCCGGATTCGGCGTGCGGCCCGCCCGATACTCCTCCAGGAAGTGCGCGAACACGCGATCCTTGTATTCCCTGGCGAAATTGACCTGCTCGATCTCGATGCCGAGCACTTCAGCGACGCTGACCGCATCGACCCAGTCTTCGCGGGAGGAACAATGCGCGTCGTCATCATCGTCTTCCCAGTTTTTCATGAA
>PLYG01000472.1 GCA_003153335.1 Betaproteobacteria bacterium
GTCGGCGCGCGCGTCTTCGGCGATCGCAACGACAAGCAGAGTCCGATCAGCCTGTTCATTCGCGACAACCGGGTTTCCGTTCTGCGGCCCGAATCCGGCAACGCGCCCAATGTTTTTTACGTCGGTATCGATAAAGAGGTGGTCTAGTGGCAACGCTCTATGACGTCGCGCCCTTTGTCGGCTATGTTTATCCCAACGAAACCATGATTCCGTGGACCGTGCTCATTGTCATCTATCCGTATCTCACCGGGTTGGTGGCGGGGGCTTTCACGGTATCGAGTTTGTACCAGGTATTCGGCATGCAGCGCTTCAAGCCGGTCGCGCATTTTGCTTTGCTGACATCGCTGTGTTGCATGCTCATTGTCCCGATACCCTTGCTGTTGCACCTTGGTCATCCGGAGCGGGCGTTCAATGCCATGATCACGCCGCACACGAGCTCTGCCTTCGCCGTTTTCGGTTATGCGGCGGCTTTCTACACCGTCTTGCTGATGCTGGAAAACTGGTTCGTCTTTCGGCCTCACATCGTCGAGCAGGCCCAACGCAGACAAGGGCCCCTGGGACTGCTCTATCGCGTACTGTCGCTCGGATCGCATGATCTTTCCGAGAAAGCGATGCATTACGACCGCAAGTGGATCTTCGCCCTGGCGGTGATCGGCATACCCGCGGCGCACGGTCTGCACGGCTATGTCGGCTTCGTGTTCGGCTCGCTCAAGTCGCGCGAATGGTGGTCCTCCGATCTCATGCCACCCATCTTTCTCTTTTCCGCCATCATCTCGGGCACCGCGCTGCTGATCGTGCTCTATGTCGTGTCCTGCGCGCTGCGCAAAAAACCGGTGGATTTGCCGTGTCTCAAAGGCATGGCCTATACGCTGTGGGGGTTCATGATGTTCACCCTGTTGCTGGAAGGGGTGGAGTTCGGGGCTCTGGTCTACCGGGGCCGCGAGGGAATCGACATGATCATGGAATACGTCCGGGGCCCGCTCGCCATTCCATTCTTTACGTTGCAACTGGGAGTCGGATCGGTGTTGCCCATCGCGCTGCTCACCTTCATGATCTCGCGCGGCACCACCGGCAAAACGCTGATCGCGGGCGTGGCGACGTGCGGCGTCCTGGTGTTGCTCGCGGTGTTGCTGATGCGCTGGAATGTGGTGATNNGATCGCGAAGACGGGCAAGGGATTGGCGACCTATCATCTGCACCTTCTGGGCAGGGAGGGCGGCCTGGTTGCGGCCTGCGTGCTGGCCGCGCCCATGGTATTGTTATTCGTTATGACGCGGCTGTTTCCACCGTGGAACGACGAGGCAACAACCTGACTACCTGCCGACGGCGCCGCGCGCGTGTCTTGCGCTATTGCCGCGGACACCGTTGCAGAGAGTCACGGCCGATCTCGGCATAAAGGAGCAATCCGCACTACTGAAGTGCATTTTCTCAATCGCAATGGAGGCATGAAATGAAACACGCAATTATTATGAGTACCACCCTCGCAATACTGTTGCTCGGCGCCGGCGAAGTGGCGGCCGCTGCAGACGGCAAGGCGATTTACGACAAGTCGTGTGGCGCTTGTCACAACACGGGTATGGCGAAGGCACCGAAGCTGGGCGACAAGGCCGCGCTCAAGGGTGACTCGAGCTCCCTGACTGCCTCAGTCATCAAGGGCAAGGGCGTAATGCAGCCGCGGGCGGGCACGACACTGAAAGACGACGAAATCCAGGCCGCCGTCGACTACATGTTGGCGAAGGCGAAATAATCCTCCGCCACTGGATGCCGCCCGGGCGGCGGCCGCACCCCGGAAGCGTCCACATCGCTATACGGAAATCAGCAAACCGCCACGGCGCACGGTCGCGCGAGGGGCCGATCGCCAACAAGGCCGGCAGGGAACGCATCGTCGTTCTCCCATCTTTTGCGCGCACGTTCGCATCGTTCAATGGCGCGGCGCATCGTGCCGCCTCCCAACGGTTGCATTGCTCGTGCCGGTTCTTCGTTCGAGGAGTTCGCAGGATTTGATCTACCGCAAAAGTCAGGCTGTTTTATAATGCCAACATGCGGGTGCTGCTGGGGCCGGCGACGGCCAACAAGAGTGCGGTGGCGGAGTGATCGCTTGCCTGCGGATCGCATGATGCACGCACTTCTTGAAGATTCCGATGAACGTTCATGGAGATCAACGCTGATGAAACGAAGCGTCCGGATTCGCCTCTTCTTTTCGCTGCTGCTTGCGATCCTGGCGACTGTAGGGAGTGCGCCCAGCGAGGCCGCTCCGTCGAGCACGGCCGGCGATGATGATCTTCGAGCCGCATACGCAGGACCTCAGGAAGTGGCGGAAGGCAAGCGCGTGGCGGAAAAATCCTGCGCGAGCTGTCATGGCCCAGAGGGTATCACCACCATCAAGGGCATGCCCAATCTCGCTGGCCAGCGAGCGGCCTACCTCTTGTTGGAGTTGCGAGCTTACAAGGCAGGCGCGCGGTCCGATAAATCCATGGACGGCGCGGTCAAATTTCTCAGCGGCGAGGCGTTGCTTGCGGCCGCTGCCTATTACGCCAGTCTTGATCCGGCGCCACCGATCGCCGCCAAGGCCGCTCCTGCCAGGGCCGATGCGATGAGCGCCGGCAAGGCCGCCGCCGCCGGCTGTGCCGGCTGCCACGGCGACACCGGCGTCAGCAAGACACCCGGAATGCCCAGCCTGGTCGGACAAGACCCGGCGTATCTTGCTGCTGCCATCAGTGCCTACAAGAATGGACAGCGCAAGAATGACATGATGAAGTCATTGGTCGGTGCGTTAAGCGACCGGGAAATAAAGAACATTGCGCTCTTCTACGCGCTGCAAAAACCCGCCGCGGCGAAAACGCCGGTCTCCGGCGACCAGGCCGCCGGCAAGGCGGCTGCCGCCGCATGCGCCGGGTGTCATGGCGAGCAAGGTGTCAGCGGCAATCCGGCAGCGCCCAGTCTCGCCGGCCAGGACAGTCAATATTTCATGGCGGCGCTGCAGGCCTACAAAGATGGATCGCGTACCGATGCGACCATGAAAGGCCTGGCCGCTTCCCTCGAGGACCGCGCCAGCAAGGACCTGGCGGCCTACTACGCGGCACAACAGCCGCAGGCGCCGAAAGTGGTCAAGCCGCTAAGCACTGCGGAGTGGGCGCAACGCTGCGATCGCTGTCACGGCGTCAACGGCAACAGCA
>PLYG01000095.1 GCA_003153335.1 Betaproteobacteria bacterium
CTAAGTCCGACAGGCTCCTAGCGCGGCTGTTCGCAGGTCACGAAACATGAAAGTCTGTTGCGAAAATTTATTTATCCTTGCGGTGTGTCATTTGGCAAAAATTTGCGTCGCCAACACCCGACACATCGGACATCGATGGATGTCGCCATTCTGCGACAGCTCGCGGTACAAATGCACGATCGTGCGACTGCGCACTTCGACAACTCGTTGATGGAGTTGGCTTTCCCGCAATCCTGACAATTCGTCGGGGTCTCACTATTTGTAGGCGTATGCCTGCACTTTTTATTCCACGGAACTTTTCGCAAATGAGTGAGTCGCTTTAATGAGTAGTGGGGCCAGCCGGGAGGGTTGTATGCGTCTGTTGACCGTTCTCTGCTTTGGTTGACTCCGTTGCGTCACATTGGTCTGCCATACTCGGCACAGCTGCTTTTGCAATCCGTTTCATCCAAGGAGATTCTCACCATGGAAACGTCGAAAGAAATCTCATCGCTTCCTCCAGACGTCCCGATCGATCCACTCCAGCAAGAATCCGTCCAGGAACTCGTCAAGGAAGGTTCGATGGTCCNNTACGCGGGCGTTTACCGCAGCGGGTGTCGGGCTGCGTGCACGTGTGCTGAGCCGTCTGCTGCCATCGGTCGGTCCGTTGGCGCTTGCAGTGCTCGGTGGCGGCGCGTTCGCGAAATACGTACATCAGGCGCGGTGGTCGGCGCTATCGGTTTCTTTTTCGGACGCTGCGCGTGTGACGTCCACTCAGATCTACGAGCTGGCGACTTACGTGCAGCAAAGCAATCCTGAAGTGGCGCGGCAGATTCTGAGTGTATTCTCGCGCGACGTATCAACGATGACCGCACTCGGCGCGACGCTCAGTGCGATTATGATCAGCTATCTTTCCAGGAAGGCGATCAGGCCGGGNNCCCTCGGGGAGAAGGGTTGGGGATGAGGGAGCTTGGTACGCCGCGACGCAATGGACGCTCGCGATCAACCGACCTCCCTCACCCTCGGTCCCTCTCCCAGAGGGGGAGGGAGGAAGTCAGGCAACCGGCGCGACACTATCGATCATCTCCGGCGTCATGAAGTCAAAGTCGCAGCCTGCGTCGGCCTGCAGGACATGACCGAGGTAGAGGCGGCGATAACCGGAAATATCCGCGGCGGGAAGCGGCGGCGCCAGCTTCGCGCGGCGCCGCTCGAGTTCATCCGGTGCGACGCAAAGCTCCAGCGCGCGCTCGCCGACGTCGAGACGAATCATGTCACCGGTTTGGACGAGCGCCAGCGGTCCGCCCAGCGCGGCTTCGGGCACCACATGCAAGACGATGGTGCCGAACGCCGTCCCGCTCATCCGCGCATCGGAAATCCGCACCATGTCCTTGACGCCCTGCTGGCCGAGCCTTTTCGGTATCGGGAGGTAACCGGCCTCGGGCATGCCCGGCGCGCCCTTCGGACCCGCGTTGCGCAATACGAGCACGTCGTCCCGCGTCACGTCGAGATCCGGCGCATCGATGCGCGCGGCGAGATCCTCAAGCGAATCGAACACGACGGCGCGCCCCGTGTGCTTGAGCAACGCGGGCGTCGCCGATGAATGCTTGATCACGGCGCCACCGGGCGCGAGATTGCCGCGCAGCACCGCGATGCCGCCGCTGGGATAGATCGGATTGCCGGTCGAACGCACGACCTCCTGCCCCGGAACGATTTCCGCCGCGGCGATTTCCTGTCCCAGCGTCTTGCCGGAAACGGTCGGCATGTCGAGATGCAATAGCGACTTCAGCTCGCGCAGCACCGCATTCAGGCCGCCCGCCTCATGCAAGTGCTCCATGTAATGCCGGCCCGATGGCTTGAGATCGACCAGCACCGGCACCTTGCGGCCGAGCGCGTCGAAGCGATCGAGATCGATCCGCACGCCCCGCCGCGCGGCGATGGCCGTCAGGTGAATCAGCGCGTTGGTCGAGCCGCCGATCGCGTGCAGCACGATGAGCGCGTTGGTGAAGGCCTTGGCTGTGAGAATCGCGTCGGGCCGCACATTGTTCCTGACCAACGTCACCGCGGTCGATCCCGTTGCTTCGGCGAGACGCAGCCGCTCGGAATGCACAGCCGGGATCGCCGCCGCGCCGGCCAAGCTCATCCCCAGCGCTTCAGTGATGCAGGCCATGATGCTCGCGGTGACCATCACCATGCAGGTGCCGGCGGTGGGCGCCAGCCGCGCATTGACCGCATCGATTTCCTGTTGATCGATTTCGCCTGCGCGAAAGCGCGCCCAGAAGCGCCGGCAATCGGTACACGCGCCCAGCCGCTCGCCCTGGTGCGTGCGCGTAAGCATCGGGCCGGTCGGAATCACGATCGCCGGAACATTCGCCGACGCCGCCGCCATCAATTGCGCCGGAATGGTCTTGTCGCAGCCGCCGATGAGCACGACCGCGTCGACCGGCTGGGCGCGGATCATCTCCTCGGTATCGAGCGCCATCAGGTTGCGCTGATACATGCTGGTCGGATAGGCAAACGACTCGTGGATCGAAATCGTCGGGAACTCCATCGGCAGCCCGCCGGCCAGCATCACCCCGCGCTTCACCGCGGCTATCAGTTGCGGCACCGTCGCGTGGCAGGGATTGAAATCGCTGTACGTGTTGGTGATGCCGATGATGGGGCGTTCCAGCGCGTCGTCCGAATAGCCCATGGCCTTGATGAAGGCCTTGCGCAGGAATAGCGAGAACGCCGCATCGCCGTAATTGGTGAGTCCGCGACGAATGCCGCTGCTCATGCCACAGCGACCGACTGGCCCAGTTCGAAGTGGAGCGCTCCGAGCGCGCTGAAGAGCTGGGACCTGGCCTCGTTCGACAGCGCAACGAGCGGCGGCCGCACGACGTTCCAATCCGGCGCCCCCTGCAGTCGCGCGAGGATCGCCTTGTTGGCGGGGACCAGCGGAAACTTCTGCACTGCCGCGCGCAGGGCGGTGAGCTGCTGCTGCATCGCATCGGCCGCGGGCGTCTTCCAGGCGTCGATCAGCGCCCGCATTGCGGCGACGTTGACGTTCGCGGTGGCCGAGATACAACCCGCGCCACCCAGTCGCAGCCCGTCGAGCAGATAGGTTTCGCTGCCCGGAAACACTTCGAAATCGGGGAACTCCTGCAACAGCGCCTGCGTATTTTTCCAGTCGCCGGAGCTGTCCTTGATCCCGACGACAATGCCGGGAAAGCTCTTGAGCAGACGCGCGATCAGTGACAGCGAAAAGCCGACACCGGCCATCGGCGGAATGTGATAGAGATAAACGCGCAGCCGCTTGTCGGCGACGCGCTGGATCAGTTCGGCAATGCCCGCGTAAAGACCGTCGTCGCTGACGCCCTTGTAATAAAACGGCGGCAGCAACAACACGCCCATGCAGTCATGCTCGACCGCGTGCCGCGTGAGCGCAGCGGTGTCCGGCAGCGCGCAGCAGCCGGTCCCGGGCATCAGCACGCCGGGACTGATCCCGCTGTCGATCAATTGTTCGAGCGTCGCCATCCGCTCGCCGGCGGAGAGCGAATTCGCTTCGCTGGTCGTGCCGAACACGGCGAGCCCGTTGGCCCCCTCGTCCAGCAGCCACCGGCAATGCGCGACAAAGCGCTCGCCATCGACTGAGAGATCGGCATGAAACGGGGTCGATGCCGGGACGAAGACACCGCGGGGAGTTTGATTGGTACGCATGGGGAGTTGCTCCTTAGACACGAGGTGTCATTAAAACATAATGTGTGTAGATGGGTCGAGCGCAGCGATACCCATCTCGTCGAATCGTACGGCACCGGCGGCGCGGGGCGATTTTCCTCTTGCTCGCCACACGTAAAGTTCTTCTCGAGCTGGCAGATGGGTATCGCTGCGCTCGACCCACCCTACTTCACGGCGGCGGTGATAATGACTTCCACCTTCATGTCGGGGCTGCCGAGGTCGCAGGCGCCGCAGGCGCGGACGGGGGGACTGTCCTGATCCACCCAGGCGTCCCATACCGCATTCATTTCGGCAAAGTAGCGCATGTCGGCGATCATGACGTGCGCCATCAGTATCCTCGACTTGTCGCTGCCCGCCAGAGCGAGGCGCTCGTCGACGCGTTTGAGCAACTGCTGGGTCTGCACGGCAATCGTTGCGCCTGGATCGAACGGCCTGTCGGGTGTCGCAGCGAAGTAGACGGTACCGTTGTGCACCGAGATCTGGCTGGCCCGTGACCGCAACTGGTCTCCCCCGGCCGGATTGCGGCCGATACGTTTGATGTCCATGCTTTTCTCCTCGTAATTGGGGACAGACCACGTTTATTTTTTGCGATCAGTCAAAACAACTGCATGAAAAACGTGGTCTGTCCCCTTTTTTCTTGTGTCCCCTTTTTTCTTGAATTGTTGGACGCCGCTCAACTAAAAACGGCTGCTTGAATACGGAGCGGCATCGATGCCCGGCGGCTCACCGTTGATGAGCCGGGATACGAGACGCGCGCTGGGCGGTCCGCCGGTCATGCCGAAATGGCCGTGGCCGAAGGCGAGAAAGAGTCCCGGCTGACCCGGCGCTTCGCCGAGAATCGGCAGGCTGTCGGGCGTCGACGGGCGATGGCCCATCCAGTAGCGAGGCTCGCCGGTTTGCAGCGTGGGAAAAATGCGCTTCGCGTGTCTGACCAGCAGCATCGCGCGCCGCTCATCGGGGGCCGCACACAGCCCACCGATTTCGACTGTTCCCCCGGCGCGCAAGCCATCCTCCATCGGCGTCAGGCCGAAGCCGCGATTCTTGATCGACATGGGTATGCGCAACGTAATGTTAGGCGACGGCATCATCGCGTGATAGCCGCGCTCGGTTTCCAGTGGCACCTTGATTCCAAGCGGGTCCAGCAACTCGCAGGTCCAAGCACCCGTCGCGACCACAATGCGCTGCGCCGTCCGGTTGGCGAGGTTGGTCATGATCATGAACCCTGCGGCGCCGCCGCGCGGGATGATTTTCATCGCCCGCTCGGCGATGATTTCTCCACCAGCGGCAACCAGCAGTTTCCCGAGAGTCTGGACCAGGCGCTGCGGGCTGACAGTGAATGCATTGCCCGGAATCAGCAATCCCCGGGTGATGTCCGGCGCGATTTCCGGATAGATCTGACGCAGGGCATCGCCGTTGAGCGGCTCGGCGCGGATGCCGTGCCGCTCGGCAATCGCCATTTCGATCGCGGATTCCGCGCCCGCGCCTTCCCAGATCCGCACCTGGCCGACCGGGCGTATCAGGTCGGCATAGAGATCCGTGTCGAGCAATTCGCGCCAGCAGGTGAGCGAATCCCGATGCAGCGCGCGCAGCGCGTCCGAGATCTGGAGCACGCGCGACATGCGGCTGGCCTCGAGCCAGCGCAGCAGCCACGGCAAGGCGCGCGGAAAATAGGACGGCCTGACGGTCAGCGGGCCCTCACTATCGGCCAGCCAGCCGGGGACCTTGCGCAGCATGCCGGGCAATGCGATGGGCACGGCGGTGTCGCTGCTGATCAGCCCCCCATTGCCGTACGAAGCGCCGCCCGCCGGCGGCAGCGGATCGATGACGGTGACGCTGTGCCCCGAACGTTGCAGGTAAAGCGCCGTCGACAGGCCGACGACGCCCGCGCCGAGCACTATGGTCGTGGGCTTGCTGGTGTCCATTTTTGGTTTCTCCTCAATGGTTGATGATCAGAGTGCGGGGCAGACGGGTCAGGCGCTCGGGTCCCTGGTCGGTCACGAGCACGGTTTCGCTGAACGATGCGCCTTGCGCCGAGGCGTACATGTGGAACACCATCTGCGGCTCGAGCCGCCACGTAGCACCTGGATGAAAAATCCGGGTGAAGTCGCTGGTCCGCGGTCCCGCATGGGAATAGAAGCCCAGCGTGTAGCCGCTGATGTTGTCGAACGACGCCCGCAGGCCGGACTCGATCACGCCATGGCGCAGGATCGCGTCCACATCCTCGGCGATCGCGCCCGGTTGCATCGCCGCGATCTGGCGGTCCTGCAGACCGGAGAGCAGTGTGGCCGCGTTTTCCAGTTCCATCGATGGCGTTCCGACCACCGCGCAGCGCATCAGCCGCGCGCTATAGCCCGACACGCGCGGCGTCAATTCGATATGCACCACATCGCCCTCGGCCAGCGGCCTGTCCTCGAGATGCCCGTGCAAAAAATCCCAGCCGCAGCCGGCAGAGATCGGGCCCGGCGGGCTCGGATCGGCGCCCAGTTCGATGAATGCAGCAGCAGCGGCCTTGGCCGCGTCGCGCTGCGAAGCGTCGCGCACGCATGCGGCCGCGGCACGCACCATGGCCTGGTCGGCAACGCCGGCCGCGCGCCTGAGCAACGCGATTTCCGCCGGCGACTTGGTCAGCCGCAGTTCCCAGATGACATTGCCGAGATCGACAAACTGCGCATCGGGAAACGCCTCGCGCAAGCGAGAGAAACGGGCAACAGGCATGCAGTACGAGCCGAAATCCAGACCGATTCTCGCGCCTTGCAGCCCCCTCTTCGCCAGCGCCAGGGCGAGCACGGGCATCGGGTCTTCCCAATCGCGGAACGTCGGCACGTCGGTGATCCAGGTCCGTTGCCGGCAAGGGCTCGCATCGAGCGCCCGAATCAGGAAAAACGGCTCACCCTCGAGCGGCACGCCCACGCAGCGCCAGCGATTCTCGGAGTTGCCGAACCCGGATAGCCACGTCATCGCCTCGATTTCATCGAACAGCGCGACGTCGACGCCGGTCCCGTGCATCCGCGCCCGCAGCCGGGCGATGCGGCCGCTGAATTCGGCCGCGTCGAAATGGGGATGCCTGCCAGCCTGCATCAGGGGGCCTCGTTACCGGACATTGGAGTAACTCGCCAACCGCGCCTGTCTCGCCTGACGCACGAAGGCGTCAAGCAGGAGCACAACGCCGGTCACGCCGATCAGGAACGCGCTCACCGCGGCAATGACCGGCTCCACCTGCAGATGCAGGCTGTTCCAGATGCGAACGGGCAGCGTCTCCGACCGCACACCGGCCAGAAACAGTGAAATGATCAGTTCGTCGAACGACGCCAGAAAGGCGAACAGCGCTGAAGACAGAATGCCGGGGAAGGCGAGCGGGATCACGACCTTGGTGAACACTCCGAACCGGCTGCTGCCCAGGCTCAACGCCGCGCGCTCAAGATTGACATCGACGCCTTGCAGCGACGAGAGCAGGATCAGCAACACAATGGGCAACGCAACGGTCGCATGGCAGAGGCCGATCCAGACAACATTGCCCACCAGCTTGAGCGGCCCCGACAGGAAGTACATCGCGATCGCCGTGATCACATGGGGAATGATGATGGGCAGCAGCATGAACGAGAGCAGCAGCTTCTTCGCCCGCATGTCGCCGCGCACAAAGGCGTAGGCCGCAAAAAAGCCGAGCACCGTCGCGATCACGCAGGCGATTGAAGCAATCAGCACGCTGGACCACAGCGCCCGCTGCCAGCGCGGGTCGCCGAAAAAGGTGGCGAACCACCGCAGCGAATACGATTCGGGCGGAAATTTGAGATAACCCTGATGGCCGAACGCCAGAATGATCACGATCACGATAGGCAACATCAGCACCAGGCACGCGACGGTGACGTAGGCGGACAGGCTGCGCGTGGGGCCGGTGGTGGTCATCGCTTCAGGCCCCCATCATCCGGCGCACATCGGTGACACGGTAGTAAATGCCGTACAGCACCAGGGTGGCAAAAAGGAGCAGCAACGACATGATCGCGGCGCCCGACCAGTCGAACATGATTTCGACCGAGCGCTCGATCAGCATTGCGATCATCACGTCCGACGGCCCGCCCATCAGCGCCGGGGTGATGAAAAAGCCGATGGACAGGATGAACACGATGAGCGAGCCGGAGACCACGCCGTGGACGCTCAATGGAAAATAGATCCGGGTGAAGGCATAGAATCCGCTCGCTCCCAGGCCGCGCGCCGCCCGCATCAGGCTGGGATCGATTGCTTTCATGGTGGCGAACAGCGTGAGGACCATGTAAGGCAGGAGCACGTAAACCATGCCGATCAGGATTCCGGTCTTGGTATAGAGCAGCGCCAGGGGCTCGTTGATGACCCCGAGATAGAGCAGCACCTGGTTGATGATGCCGTTCCGGCCCAGCAGCACCATCCACGAATAGGTGCGCACAATGATGCTGGTGAAGTACGGCACCACGATGCAGAACAGGACCAGCGTGAAGCGCATGCCCTGGTTGTTTGCAAGGTAGCAGGCCAGAGGATAACTGATCAACAGCACGAGCAGTGTGACCATCAGCGAAATCCAGTTGGTCGTCATCAGCGCGGTGACCACCGCCTTGGACGTGATGATCGTCCACGCGTACGACAGCATCTCCGCCGGGGTTCCCACGCTGGCCAGCGCCTGGATGAAAAACCAGATCAAGGGACCCACGAAGACCAGCGCCAGCAGCAACACGGCCGGCAGAATGAACACCGTCGCGTCACTGAACTTGCGCGATTTTTTCACAGTCACCGCTGCAGAATGACGCTGTCGGCTGCCCGCCACGACAGGAGGGCAGTCTCGTCGACGGCGCGGAATAACCCGCCGCTCGCGTTCTGTACGTCCACCGTGACCCGGATGCCCGGCTCGATCTCGACCACATGGCGCAGGATGTTGCCCAGGAACGAAGTCTGCGCGAGGCGCCCGGTGGCGTGGTTGATCGCTGGATCCGCTGCGATTCCACCGCGCGCCCGCACGATCGTCACCCGTTCCGGCCGCACAAACAAATGCGCCCGTGCTCCGGGCTGTACGTTCCCGTCGGCCCGTGCACGGAGCTGCAGGCCGCCGGCGGTGCACAGCACCGCCACGTCCTCACGCACTTCCTCTATCGTACCTTCGATGAGATTGGCTTCGCCCAGAAAGCGCGCGATGAAATTGCTCGCGGGGTTTTCGTAGATGTCGGTGGGCCGCCCGACCTGTTCGATCCGGCCGTTGTTCATGATCGCGATCCGGTCGGACATGTTCATCGCCTCTTCCTGATCGTGCGTCACATAAACGACGGTCATGCCGAGCCGTTGCTGGATTTCCTTGATTTCCACTTGCATCTGGTAGCGCAGGTTCTTGTCCAGTGCGCCCAACGGCTCGTCCATCAGCACGACGCTGGGCTGAAACACGATGGCGCGGGCGATCGCCACGCGCTGTTGCTGACCGCCGGACAACTGGCGCGAAAAGCGATCCGCGAAGCGTTCCAGCCGCACCAGCTCCAATGCCTGCTGCACCCGCTCCTGAATCTGGTCATTTGGCAACTTGCGGGCACGCAGCGGAAAGGCGACGTTGTCGAAGACGTTCAGGTGCGGGAAGATCGCGTAGTTCTGGAACACCATGCCGAAGCCGCGGCGCTGCGGCGGGACGTCGACGATGTCCGTCCCATCGACCAGAACCTGTCCTTCGTCGACATCGGCGAAGCCGGCGATCATCATCAGCGTCGTCGTCTTGCCCGAACCGGAGGGTCCGAGCAGCGAGAAAAACTCGCCCGGAGCAATCGTCGTGCTCACGGCATCGACAACGCGTTCCTTGCCGTAACGCTTGGTGATCTGCCGCAGCTCGATCGCGCCCTTGCCCTGCCCGGATGCGACGCCTTTCATAGGCTCATCTCTTTAACTTCTTCCCTTTCCCTCGGGGAGAGGGATTAGGGGTGAGGGAGGTGGAGTCGTCACGACTGTGCGCAATAGACATCACGCCGCATCAACTTCCCTCATCCCCAGCCCTTCTCCCCGAGGGAGAAGGGAGCGGCTTCCCTCAGCCGATGATCCACTTGGACCAGTACTGACCGACCTTCTGCCGATTGTCCGCCCACCAGTTGATGTCCAGCAGGAAACCTTTGGACTTCGTCCACGGCGTCTTGGTCGCCGGATCGATCAGATCGCGAGACGTCGCGCCATAGGCTTTAGTATTGACCGGGATTGCCTTGTACTTGGCCAGCCACCGCGCCTGCGCTTCGGGGGTTGAACTGTAGTCGATGAATTTCTTGGCATTCGCCAGGTTCTTTGCTCCCACCGGAATTCCATAGGCCTGCGCGAGCAGCGCGTTCTGATTCCACTGGATTCCGAGTGGCGCGCCCTGATCGATCGCCACCGCCGCCCGGGTACTCCAGAGGGCGCCCATCGAGACTTCGTTGTCCGCCAGCATGGTCGAGGACAGCGCGCCGGTATCCCAGAATTTTGGAATCGCCGAACGTATGCGCGACATCGATTTGAAGGCGCGGTCGATGTCGAGCGGGTAGAGCTTGTCCATCGGCACCCCGTCTGCGATCAGCGCAAATTCCAGGCTCGGAGTTCCCGAAGCCATGTCGGGCAGCGTGCGCCGTCCGGGAAACTTCTTCAGGTCCCAGAATTCCGCCCAGGATTTCGGCTCGGTCCCGACGGGAATCGCCTTGGTATTGAAGCCGAGAACCATCGCATAGATAAAGCATCCGACCTGGTACTTGCGCTTGACGACCGGATCGATGTCGGCCGGATTGGTGTACTTGAATTCATCATAGTTGATGGGCATCAAGTAGTTGCTCTTCTCCAGCTCGAGCAACGTGCTGTCACCCGTATCGATCAGATCGAGTTCGTTCTGGCCCGACTTCATCATGGCCATCAGCTTGGCGGTGGTGGCCGCCACAGGCACCACTTCGATTCCCGTCTCCTTGCGGAACGGATCGTAAATGGTTTCCTTCTTCACATCGTCGAACACGCCGCCCGGCGTGCGGACAATCACCTGTTCCGCGGCCGCAGCCTTCTTGATCCAGAACATGGTGGGTGCAACAGCGGCTACGGCGACGCCGGTCGTAAATTTACGGCGGCCAGGGTTCACGGCTTTGGGTGCGGTCATGGTTGCCTCCTGAGCTGTTTGTATTGACAAGACCAGACGACCTGCGCTGCCGTATGGACCGGAGTGAATGGGCAGCCATAGAATAGTGTCGCCCCACTGTTGCGTCAAGCAAAGTCGTGTCGTGTTCCCGTTTTCCGAACGGTCAATGCCCGCTGCCGTTTGGCCAGTTCAAGCGGCTGGGCGCTTGCGGCACAACGGAGCGCAGCGACGCGAATGCGACGATTGATTCAGCCATGCCGGCGCCGAGCGCGTGCCACATGGTGGCATCGCGTGCGCAGATACGACGGAGCCGGCAGGAAGCTGCCTTCCCTCTCCCTCGGGGAGAGGGACTGAGGGTGATCGAGCCGTCACAGCTCTGCCTCAATCACACCGGGCCGCATGAACCCCCCTCATCCCCCGCCCTTCTCCCCAAGGGAGAAGGGCGCGGCCCACAATGAAAAGGGGCGACGCAATGGTCACCCCTTTCTTCTACTCACTGCGCCGAACGTATCCGGCGACTGATCACGTATCAGCGATGGGCACCGCTACCCGGCGTCGAACCGGCGTTCGCTGCTGCGCGGCACTTCGATCCGCTCGTAGCGGATTTGACTGCATCCACGGCGCGGGTCAGCCCAAACAGCGTAGCCGCCACCAGACTGGCGATCGCATCGCCCACTGCAACGCTACGTTGCATGCGCGCATTTTGAACGATGGCTTGGAAATCGTTATAGTCGAGATGATCGGTATGCTTGTACATTTGCTGCTCCTTCAGGAAAATCTCGCTGCTGCCTGCAGCGCAAGGGTGAGATGGCAGGCGTGGTTGGACGTGGGTGAGGATTTCGAGCACCGTCTCATTTGGCAACCGCGGCCGCAGATCGCCACCGCAGCAGCTTTTCGACTGCCTGCTAGCCGACTCGCGCGGCGAGCAGCAGCATGCCGAGCAGAAGCAGCGTGCCGACCACGACTTCCAGAATGAATACGCTGGCACCCGCGAAGTCCTTGTTCGCATCACCATCAATTTCGCGCTGAATCAGGCGGCGCTCAAGGTCATCGGTCAGCTTGGTATCGGTGTATTGAAGTTTCATGGTGTTGCCCCTCTGTGCATCAAAAAAAGGTTGGTCCTGCAGCAACAACATAGAGATGATTGGGCCGGAATTCCAATCGTATGTTTGGATGGCGTGTATCGGTTTTCGTTATATGGGTGCGACAGCTTGGTGCGCCGCACCCCATTCGAGTAAAGTAAGGCCCTTGGCGCAACGAAAAACGTGAATCGATGGAGCTTTACCAACTACGCAGTTTTGCCGCCATTGCGGAAACGGGCCAGCTCACCCGCACCGCCGAGAAACTGCACGTCAGTCAGCCGGCGTTAAGCGCGCAGCTCAAGGCCCTCGAAGAGGAGCTGGAGTTCGCCCTGTTCGAGCGCACCCCGAACGGCATGGTTTTGACCGCGGCCGGCAAACACTTGCTCGCGGATGCGGACAAGGTGCTCGCTGCCGTGCAGAATCTGCAGAACAACGCACGCGCGCTCAAGGGCGAGGTGGTCGGCAAGGCGCGGATAGGAACACTCAGCGATCCGGAGTTCATCCGGGTGGGCGAATTCATCGGCGCGGCAACGACGCGGCATCCGTTGCTGGAGCTGGAACTGCACCAGGGGGTCACCGGCGAAGTCCTCGAACGTGTGCGCGACGGCCAGCTCGACGCGAGCTTTTACTACGGCGATCTCAAGTTTCCATCGGTCGCGGGAATCCCGCTGCGCGACATCGTCTACCGGGTGGCGGCCCCGGCCTTGTGGCGCGAGCGATTGAAGGATGCCGACTGGAACGAGATCGCAAGCCAGCCGTGGATCATTCCGCCGCTGATCAGCACGCACAACCAGCTTGTGCACGCGCTGTTGCGCGAGCACGGCGTCGAGCCCACCCGCGTCGTCGAGGCCGACCAGGAAGCGGTCGTCGGATCGCTGGTGGTGTCCGGAGTGGGCATTGCGCTGATGCGCGAGGACATCGCGCTGGAAGAAGAGGCTGCGGGCGAGGTTTGCCTGTGGAACGACATTCGCATGGCCACCACACTCTGGTTCATCTACCTGCGGGAGCGCGAAGGCGATCCGGTGATACGCGCGTTGCTGGAGGCGGAGAAGGAAGTCTGGGGGCTGAAAACCTGATCTGGAGGAGCAGCGGCAATGCGTTTTGGACTGATCGGTTATGGGCTCTGGGGCAAGTATCACGCCGCGGCGATTGTCAATGCGCCGGGCGCCGAGCTTGCCGTCATTGCTTGCGCGAGCGAGCAGACGGCGGCGGAGGGGCGGATGGCGTTTCCGAACCTCCCCGTCGTCGTTGGTTACCAGGCGCTGCTGGCGCAGAAGTCGCGGCTCGGACTCGACGCAGTCGACATCGTCGTTCCCAACTACCTGCACGCCGAGATCGGCATCGCCGCACTCGATGCGGGCCTGGACGTGCTGCTTGAGAAGCCCATGGCGCCCAGCGTCGCCGAGTGCGATGCGCTGATCGCAGCGGCGCGGCGCAATGATCGCGTGCTCACCATAGGGCATGAATTCCGTCTGTCGGGCCAGTGGGGAGGCATGAAAAAAATCGTCGACACCGGCGAAATCGGCCGGCCGCGCTACGGCAATGTGAGCCTGTTCCGCTTTCCGTATCGACCCGGTTCCTCGGCCTGGCGCTATGACCAGCACCGCGTGGGTTCGTGGATACTCGAAGAGCCAGTCCATTTTTTCGATATGCTGATGTGGTACTTCGAAGGCCAGGGCGATCCGGTATCGGTCCATGCGATCGGCAATTCGAAAGAAAACACCCCGGGCATGTACGACAACTTTTCCACGATACTGCGCTGGCCCGGCGACCTGTATGCGATGGTGACCCAGACCTTGTCCGGCTTCGAGCATCATCACGTGATGGAAATCACCGGGACCGAAGGCGCGATCCGCACCTGGTGGTCGGGCGCGATGGACAGAACCCGCGACCCAAAATTCGAGTTGAAGGTACAGCGCCGCGGCGAAAAGCACTGCGAGATCATCGGCGACCTGGGTTCGTCGGGTGAGATATTCGAACTGCAGGAAGAACTGCGGCTGGTGGTCGGAGCCTTCCGTGCCCGGCGTCCGCTGGTGTCGCCGGAGGAAGCCAGGAAGCGCATTGTTGTGTGCCTGGAAGCGGAGCGATCGGTGCTGGAGGGTCGTGTGGTGGCGTTGCGGTTTTAGAAAGCGAATACTCGTATGCGTTTTGGATTGATTGGTTTCGGCGCCTGGGGCAAGCAGCATGCACAGGCGATCGCAGGGCTGCCGGGGCTGGAGCTGTCCGCGATTGCCTGCAACAGCGAGGACAGCGCGCGTGCCGCGGCAGCGGCCTACCCTGACGCTCGCGTCACGCAGAACTGGCGCGAGGTACTGGCGGACTCCGGCATCGACACCATCGACGTCGCCATACCCAACCATCTTCATGCCGAGGTCGCAATCGCCGCGCTCCGCGCCGGCAAGGACGTGCTGCTCGAAAAACCGATGGCGACCACCATCGCCGATTGCGACGCGTTGCTCGCGGCCGAGCGCGAAAGCGGGCGACTGGTTTCAGTCGGGCATGAATTGCGGCAGTCCGCGCAATGGGCCCGGATCAAGGCTCTGATCGACGACGGCGCCATCGGCGATCCGCTGTTTCTTAACATCAACCTGTTTCGCAACTTCTATCGTTCGGGTGCGGCAGGCTGGCGCTACGACCGATCCCGCGTAGGATCGTGGCTGCTCGAGGAGGCTGTCCACTACTTCGATCTCGCGCTCTGGTACTTCGCGCGGTATGGCTATCCCGTGTCGATCCGCGCCGTCGGCAACCAGCGGGCCGGACGCGATGCGGGCATGTATGACAATGTGTCCGTGCTGTTGCGTTATGCCAGTGGCGCCTATGTCACGTTCACGCAGTGCGTGGCCGGGTTCGAGCATCATCTGGTACTGGAGATCGCCGGCGCCGAGGGCGCCATTCGGACCCTCTGGTCGGGAACGATGGACCGTGACCACAGCGCCGAATTCGATCTCCGTGTCCAGGCCAGAGGATTCCCGTTCGAGCGCGGCGTGCGCGAATGCGAGCGGCTGACGATCGTGAAGTCGGGCGAAGTCTACGAGTTGACCGAGCAGATCCGGCTGACCGCGGAAGCGTTCACCGCGCGCCGAGCGCTGGTGCCCGCAATTGAGGCCCGCAAGCGCGTGCTGATCTGCCTCGAGGCGGAGCGCTCGTTGCTGGAGAATCGCGAAATCGATCTTGCCGAGCATTGCGGGAATTCATGACGCCTCAACCCAACGGAGTACCTCATCCTTCGGATTACTGCGGGGCGCACATGACTACGCCCTCCCCCGCCCAGCCTCTTGCGACCGTCTGCTGATATGCCGCCAAATTGCTGGTGATACGGTGATTGGAGTCGATTCCCTTGGCAAACCCGTTGTTGTAAGCACGATAAACCGGGACGAGACCTGAGGGGCAGTTGCCATTGACCGGCGGCGTGGTTGCAAAGTCGTAACTCTCCAGTTTCCAGCTTTTCGCGATCGGATTGTAAATTGCAATGAGGCCGGCGCACTCATTTTCATCGGCCGTGTAGAAATGCGAGTTGGGACCATATGCGTTGCCGTAGAAACGGCAGACCGGCGAAGATCCGCCCGCCTTGAAAGTAAAGCCGGTTCGCCCCCAGGCCCCCACTGCCCCACTATCGACGAAGGCTTGTTCGATTGGATCGGCCGTGATGAAATAGTTGTCCAGTCCGGAGTGGTAGAACTCGACCACGGTAGTCCCGGATACGTAGGATCCACGCCGATAAATGGTAGCGACATCACCGTCCGTCAACCAGGCAGTTGCCGCGCCAGCGGGAGTCATATGATCGGCTGCGAGCGCCTGGCGCCACAGCGAACTCAAGCTCGGGACCGCCGCATCGTACTTCGAGAAAACGATCGCCGTATCATCGCCGGTAAACGTCGGAAATCCATATCCTTTTACCGTTTGACCGACCGCCTGCAGTTTGTTGGTCGACAAGTTGAGCACGTAAATTGTGGAGTTTTTGGACGTCGCGTCGTACGCATCGAAAAGGAGAAGATCGTTGCGCACATGACCGAGTGCCGGGTTGGCGACGTTTACCCCGGGTATGGGTTGGGAAACGCTCAGAGTTATGCCGCTTGCGATATCGAGCGCATAGATGCTCCACGAACTGAAACTGGTTCCATCACTCGCCGTCGTATTGGTCACCGCATCGTAAAAGAGGCGGCTCTTGTTGAAATCGAAAGCCATTACGTCGGCATAGGCTATCGTATTGGTGCTTCCGGCATCTGTTGCTGCCGCTTTCAGGACAATAGTCTGGGAAGCGGCTGTCGATATGTCGATAAGCGTAATTTTGTTATCCGGGTTGCCACTGCTGTCGAGCAGCACCAGCGCAACCGTCCGTGCCGAGGGCGACATCGCGACGGAAGAGAAAGTATTCGGATAACCGATACAGCTCAGACCAGTGCTATCGGTGCGGATTACACAGAAATCATGATCGGAACTGACGAACGCCGCAAAACTGCCGTCGCCATTTACAGCCACCTTCTCATACGCAACAGTCTTGTTGTTTAGGATATAGCTTCCCCCGGCGCCGTCGCCGCGCGCAGTTTCGCGACGACCGAGCTGCCAGCCCACGTTATCCTGAAACAGGAATAACGTTGAATCATCCCCGGCCACCGTGGGTATCGTCGCCGGGGGAGGGGTCGGGGAATTGTCAAAAATCTCGACGAAGTCGAATGCCTGCGCGGTTTTTTGCGCCTGTGTCGAGCCCTTGGTAAACAGCTCTTCGGCAGCGGCAATCGTCGCCAGCCGCGCATCGATAAACTGTGATTTTGGGGTCAGGTGCAGCGTGAGCGCGCGATAAAAAATCTTTGCCGCATCCTGTATGCCGATCGCGCCGGGCAACCCCGCGGCCAACTGATAGAAGGCGTAATTGATGATACTGCTATTGATATGCACGCCGCCGTTGTCGCTATTGGCGCATCCGCTGAGCGCAGCGCTATTCGCCGCCAGGAACTCGCCCATCTTCGCCGGATAGGGCTGGACTGCGCCGCAATTGAAAGTCAATTCATGCGGATTCCTCAAGCTTCGATTGGGCGATCCGAGATCGGCTCCGTGGAGCCAGTCGTTCGCCCCTTTGGTGCGCGCCTCGACCGCCTCGCCGAAGATATCGGAGATCGCCTCGTTCAATGCACCCGGTTGGTTTTGATATTCGAGATTGGCCGTACTCGCGGTAACGCCGTGCGTCATTTCATGGCCCACGATATCGAGCGCTCTGGCGTACGGTTTTCCGTCACCAAAATACATGGCCTGAGCGCCATCACTCCAGAATGCGTTGGAATACCCGGTGCCATAGCGCACCAGGCCAATAATGGTACCTCCCTTGCCATTGATCGAATTGCGCTGGTGCCGTTCCAGATAGTAGTCATAGACTTCGGAAAGACCGTACGCAGCGCTCACTGCATCAGCCAGCCAACCCGAGCTTGCAGCGGTAGATGTGACAAAAAACAGACTAGGATTACCCGACGGTGGATTGCCCGGCGGTGCGTTTCTTGTATCCTCGATTATGATTGCGCCGCGAGTCGTTGAACTGGACGGTGGGGTCGATGTCGGGTCATACATTGTTTTGTTCGTATTGACCATGTAAAAGCTTGCGCCGTTTTGATAAACCTGAAGCGCCCGGCTGACGCCGAACAAATCGATGCCCGCACCCGGCACGCCACCGGACATGACTTTATTGTACGAGGCCAGAGTTCCGCCGTTGATGGCGTCAATGAGGACCCGCCATTCTGAATCCAGCGAAATAGACAGTTCGATCTTCCAGCCGAGTTTCGCGATACCCTCGTCGGTCGCGTAGAAAATCAGCTCGGCTTTGGTCAGCGTGCCGGTATCGCCTTTGGGCGCCGCTGCTCGCGCCAGCGCGATCGCCTTGTCCTGGTCGATCACGGGCGTGGTGGCATTGCCGGAATCGCTCGGTGTTGGGACGTAGGCGCCATTCATCAGATCGACGTTGCCGCTTGTGTCCAGGTGAACCACAGCCTGGGCTGGCCACACCGGCAACCCCCGATATTGCTGATCAAAGCGCAGGTGGCGCCGCCCAAGTTCATCGGTCTGGCTGCTCGCCAGCGAAAATTCGTCATCCGGCGCACTAATCTTCAGCAATTCGCGGTTGACTCTCAGAAAAGACCGCGCCGTGACTGCGTCGCTCTCCTCTGCCCGATGGAGAACCTCGCCTTTGAGTTGGCGCACGACGCCTGTCAAAGGATGCAGTTTCAGCTCGACGGCCGATGACGCGCGCTCTTCAAGCTGCGTCAGTGCCCGCTTCTGCTGCGCCGAAAACACGGGCGTCGCTTGCGCTGTCTCGGCGGCGACAATCAAGTTCGTCACACGCTGCGCAATTTCAGCCGTTTTATCAGCACCTGTTGTTTCCACAACAGCCGACTTGAGGCGGGCAGCCGAATTGGGCGAAGGCAAAACGAGTTCTTTTGGCTTGCCCTGTGCGCCAACCGATGTACATAGGAAGCTGGCTGCGCAGAAAGCAATCAAGCTCAGCACGCGTCGGGAATGCGGTGGGCCGAAACCGGCAAACGCCGTCCGCACGCCAGCCGACAATGTCGCCGCAAGGGACACAGCCCGGTCAGTCGACTTCAGAAAAATAAGCGCCAGGTTATTACTTGATTTTTTCATATTCGCTCCCGATTTAACCTCGCCAGAATGAGCCGCGACTATGTTCTCATTCCATTCGAAAGGATGCAACACATTGTTACTATGTATGTTAGCTTCAAGTAGAAATGATGCCGGGTGCGGAGTGGCTGGCGCTGCTGTGCAAGCGCATTTCCGATCAAAACGAGCACCTGGGCCTGTGGCCCCCGCGACCCGCGCGCATCAAGCGGGCACGGCGCCCCGCCACAAATCCCGGACCTCGCGCATGCCGATCGCGCGTATGCCCGCTTCGGCGATCCAGCGCATCGGCGCGCCAGATCCGAACAATCGATACTCGTCGGTGCGCCAGTGCGCGCGCGACGGCACGATGGCCTCGATATCGCCCGGCGCATTGCAATGCACGCCGAAAAACGTGGCGCCGGGCGGCAACGTATCGATCATCGTCCGGTACTTCGCGTCGACTTCCGGACTGGGCACGCCGGGCGTCATCCGGAACCGGTCGAATACCGGCAGACCCGATGCGTCGAGTTCGGCGATGATGGGCTCATAGATGCCCGCCGGAATTTCACCCATCCGCAGCACGCCGGTGTACGAGTCGAGTTCGCGCGGCAGCAGGATGGGCAGACAGTACGCGCGCCCCAATCGCACATAGATGTCGACCAGCTCCGGCACCACCGCAGCGCCCATATGGGTATCGAGATGCGTGACGTCGATGCCGGCGGCGAGCGCGCGATCGATCTGTGCACGAAACTCGATCTCCGCCGCTTCGGGATTGAGGCGCGGCCGCAGCTCCAGGCAGTTGCGCGGAAAATATCCCTCGTCGTCGATCAGGCCCGAGGCGCGCGACACGCTCGACAGCGGTCCCCAGCGGTACTGCGGCCATTCGGACGTGAGCGTCAGATGCACGCCCAGATCGAGTGACTGGTCCCCGGCGGCCGCACTGGCAATCTCNNACACGGCACTATGACCGAGCCGCTGGTCACGCCACCCGAGCGCGCGAGTTCCAGGAACGCCACGTTCGCACCGTGGCACATGCCGACATCGTCGATGTGGAGCACCAGCACCCTCGCGTTCGCATCGCCGGTGATCGCCTGTGCCAGCGAATTCATAGTTTCGTCCCCGGCGCGTAAGTGCGGCCAGGCGGATTGCGCCAGCGGCTCACCGTCTCCGCGCGCGCCGGCTGCAGGCGCTGCGGCGGCAAACCTTGCAGTATCAAGCCCAGATCGTCGACGACCATTTCGCCGATCGCCGCCAGCGTCGTCGGCAGTGCCCCGGCGCGGTGAGAGGAAAGCAGCAGTCCCGCGACCTGCCGAGCCCGCGCATCAGCCGGGGCCGGTTCCTCGGGAAACACATCGGTCGCAGCGCGGAATCGCCCCGCAGCAACCAGATCCAGCAGCGCATCGAAGTCAACCAGGCCCGCCCGGGACATCAACAGGAAAATCGCATCGCTCCTGAGGGTCTCCAATCGCGCGCGGTTCAAGAGCCCCCGGTTTTCCTCGGTGACGCCGGCCAGCGCGAAGATCACGCGCGGCTTGCTCAACGCGGCTTCGAGCGACGCGGGCTCGCCACCGAGTTCGCGCACCAGGTTGTCGGGCAACCACGGATCGTGGATCAGCAGGCGCGGGCGAAACGGCGCCAGCAGCGGTATCAGCGCGCGGCCCAGATTGCCGCAGCCGATGAAGCTCATCGTCGCGCCGCGCAACACAAAGCAATCCCGGGCGCCGGCGAGTCCGTATTGCTCGTTGCCCTCGCGCATCAGCCGGTCGGCACGGGTGATCCCGCGCGCCAGATCGAGGGCGAGGCCCAGCGCCATCTCGGCCACCGGCTGCGCGAACACCGGCGCGATCGAAAGCACCTGGATGCCGCGCCGGAAGCATTCGGCGTAGTCGACGTTTTGCGCGAAGTTGCCTTCGACGTTGATGATGGCCTTCAGCTTCGGCGCTCGCGAAAGGCGCGGCGCATCGAGATCGGTCTGGCCCACGATGGCGACGGCGTCCGGCAGCGTCGCCTCGACCAGTTCCGCCGGAAGTTTGCCGATCTTGCTCTCTTCCAGTCCAACCACGCGGCCGAGGCGCTCGAAGTGCTGCTGCATGTCGCCCGCGAAAATCAGCAGCGCGGTGCGCGGCGCTGGATCGAACAGGATAACGGGCTCGTTCATTGGGATCTCACTTGGGTCTCATTTGCGTCCAGTAAAACGCAGCGGCTCGCCGAGCTTCGCATCCTGCGCGGCGAACCACAGCCGCAGAATGCGGCGATCGGTCCGGCCCAGGCCCGGCGCTTCGGCTTCGAGCTGTATCGAATGGCTGCGATTGTCGGTAAAGCGGAACCTGCCTTCTCCGTCCGCCGTCGTGCGGCCGCGTTCCTGGTGCGTGACAAAGCCGCGCTCGAACAGCTGCACCGACGCCCCGACCACCGGCTGCCCGGCGGCATCGACCACGCGACCTTCGACTATGCCGTGGTTGTGGCCGGTCACGTAGGCGAGCCACACCAGCGTGATAATGATCATCCCTCCCGGCACGATCACCCAGCGTGACCTGAGCCAGGACCCGAGGCTGGACGCAAAGCTCATCCCTTGGTCGCCCCCGACGTCAGCCCGCGGATGAATTCCTTTTGCGCCATCAGGAACACCAGGATCGACGGCGCCAGCACCATCACGGCGAACGCGTACAACGCCCCGGTCGTGTCTTCCATGTACGACAGGAAGCGCGCAAGGCCAAGCGGCAGCGTCTGCATGTTCGGGTCGCGCGTAATCAGCAGCGGCCACAGGAAGTTGTTCCACGACCAGATGAACGACAGGATCACGTTGGTCGCGATCGCTGGCTTCGACAGCGGCAGCAGGACGCGAACGATGATGCGCCATTCGGTCAGGCCATCGATGCGCGCGGCGTCGATCAGCGATTTCGGGACCGCCTCGAACGCCGCCTTGAACACGAAAATGCAGACGATGGTCGAGAGCATCGGAAACGCGAGGCCGAAGTACGTGTTCAGCAGCCCAAGCTTGGCCGTGATCAGGTACGCCGGAATGATCGTCGCCTGGAACGGGATCAGCATGCAGGACAGGAACAGCGCCAGCACCGCGCGCCGGCCCGGGAACTGGCGAGTCAGCGCGTAGCCGGCCATGGCGTTGAAAATCACGTTGCCGATCACCGCGATCGCCGACACGATGATGCTGTTGGCGAGATAGCGCGGAAAGGGGATCAGGTACCAGACGTCGACGAAATTGAATAGATGCGGATCGCGCGGGAACACGCTGGGTGGATACGCATAGATGTTCTCGTTGGTGATGGAGGTCTTGATGACCCAGTAGAACGGCACCAGCATCACGAACGAAATCAGGATCAGCGTCAGATGCCGCAGGCCGAGCAGGGTTTTGGCGTTGCGGGCCATCAGTCGCGCTCCACCGCGCCGGCATTGCCGCCTGCGGCCTTGTTGGCCGCCATGGTCAGGATCACCAGCAGCCCGAACTGCACCACTGTCAACGCCGCGGCGTAGTCGAATTTCGTCTCCACGAACGCGGCCTTGTAGATATGCGTGATCAGGAGTTCCGTCGCATGACCCGGCCCGCCATTGGTCATGATGTAGACCAGGTCGAAACTGCTGAACGAATTCAGGATGCCGACGACCACACACAAAAAGAGCGACGGCCGCAGCATTGGCAAGGTGATGCGAAAAAAACGGGCCCACGCCGGCGCGCCGTCGATGCGGGCGGCCTCGTACAGATTCTGCGGAATGCTCTGCAGCCCGGTCAGGAGGATTATCATGTAAAAGCCGATCATCTGCCAGACCTCGGCAAAGATCACCGATGGCAGCGCCCAGTCGAAGTCCTGCAAAAAGCCGATCGGCTTGGTCGTCAGACCGCTGGCACGCAGCGCGAAGTTGATGATGCCGCCGCGCTCATCGTACATCCAGCGCCAGATGATACCGACGGCGACAGCCATCAGTGGATAGGACAGAAAGACGATGGTGCGATAAACCGTCGCGCCCTTGAGGTCGGAATTTACCAGCAGTGCCACACCCAGCGCGGCGGCGATCGCCAGCGGCGAGGCCGCGATAAAGATCAGCGTGTTCTTGAGTGCGACCCAGAACACATCGTCATAATTCCACATCTCCGCGTAGTTCTCGAGCCCGATCCACACCGCGGGCTTGAGCGGCGACCAGGCCTGGAACGACAGGATGACGTTCCAGGCCAGCGGCAGCAGCCGATACAGAAAAAAGATGACAAGCGAGGGCAGCAGGAAGCACACAATCAGCGCCAGCTGACGATTGCGCCGTTGGCCCCACCAGCCTCCGCTCGAACTCGTCACGCGCGGACCCGCTTCTCGTTGCCCTCGCGCCGCATCAGGCGCGTGTCAGCTCGCGCGCCACCCTGCGCTCGGCATCTGCGAGCGCCGTCTTCGCATCCTTGCGGCCCAGCAGCGCGCTCTGGATTTCCGGCCAGAACGCTTCCTTGATCCGGCTGTCGTTGCCGAAGCGCCAGTTGCCCGTCATCTTGTCGGTGTGTTCGAGCTGCGTCTTGAGCACCTGGTAGACGGTCGGGTCGTCTTTTGCGAGCTTGGCCAGCGACGCCTGATCGACCGCCACATTGCCGGTCACCAGCTTCCTGCGTTCAGCGAGTTCGCCTGCCTGGCCATTGTCGGTGATGAACTTCAGGAAATCCCACGCCAGTTCCGGATTCTTCGAGCCCTTGGAAATGCCGAGGCCGTGCGAGTTAGGCGTCGCATAGTCGCCGGGCATGTGCGCGACCCCGAGCGTCTCCGGCGTGACCCAGCTCCCCTGTCCCTTGAAGAAAAAGTACGCGGGAGAATGCGCGTGCAGCATCCCGATGTTGCCGGCGCCGAACGCGCCATTGGGCTCCACCCAGCGTCCGGTCCACGAAATTTTGTTGATCGCGTTGCTCTGCGTGGCCTTCGCCAGTTTGTCCAGCACTTCGGCCGCCTTGGGCGTGTTGAACGCCGTCTTTTTCAGATCGGGCGTCACCAGCTCGACGCCGTTCATCGCGAACAGTGGCCAGAACAACCAGTCGAAGTTCAGCGTCATGAAGCCCGACGAGGCTTCGCCGCTGGTCATTTTTTGCGCGAAGGCGAGAATCTCGTCGAAGGTCTTGGGCGGCCCGGCGAGGCCCGCTTTGGAGAACATCGGCTTGTTGTAGAACAGCAGCGTCTTGGTGATATAGAAGGGCACCATGTAGTTCTTGCCCTCGAATATCCAGTTGCCCAGGTAGTTCGCGTCGTAGCGGCTCTTGATCGCGGCCTCCTTGGCGAATAGCGGCGTCAAATCCATCAGCGCGCCTTGTGCCGCGTATTCGAGCCCGAGCGCGCCCTGGGTGTTGATCACGTCGGGCGGCGTGCCTGCGGTCAACTGGGTCTGGTAGAACGGACCGAACTCGGGGCCCTTCTTGTCCAGCCATTCGACTTCGACGCCGGGACGCGTGGATTGAAAGCGTTTGATCCAGCCCTCGATCAATTCTTTCTGATCGATGATGTTCCAGGTCAGGAAGGTGATCTTCTTCGAACTTTGGCCGATGGCGGGAGCCGAGATGACGCCGGCCATGGTGGCGGTGGCAGCGGCCGCGGCGGTTTTGAGCAGGGTGCGACGGGTGATCATGGTGTTTCCTCCTTGTGGTTCAACGCAACACAGGTTCTGGCAACTGCGTCACCTCGGCAGTCATCGTCACCGCGACATCCGGATGACGGCGGACCAGCGACGCGGGTACGGCGGCAGTGACGGGACCGTGCAACAACTTGCGCACGATCGCGCATTGCCAGGATCGATTGAGATAAAGGCGGATTTTTCTCGCCTCGAGGATTTCCTTCATGCCCACGGTCACCGCGGTGCGCGGAATGCGGTCGATATTGCCGCGCGTGGCAGTCACCGCGTTGATGGTGCGCGTCTCGCGGTTGAGCGTGACGACGCGTGTGGGCAGGTTGGCGAAGGAGTCGTTGTCGACGATCTCGCCGGGCTCCGGCGGATCGTTGAATGCAAGATGACCGGTGATGCCGACGCCGCCGAACGCGACATCGACCCCACCGCAGCGCTCGATCAGCCGGTTGGTCGCCTGCGGATCGCCCGGATCGGGGAAATGCCGGTGCGCGGCCGGCGGCGCGAGAGCTGGATCGAGGCGCGACCACAACGCGCGCTCCATGTGGGCGCGAAAGCTCAACGCATCGCTCATTGGAAGGTAATCGCCATCGGGCGCCAGATACTCGTCCATGTTGATCAGCACCAGTTCAGACAGCGACAGGCGCATTTCGTTGCAGTACTGCGCGAAGACCTCGAACTGGCCGACCGGACCGACCGGCACGATGAAGACAACAAAAGGTTGCGCCCGCTCTTTCGCCTCGCGGACTTCGGCGACCATGGTCGCGGCGAAGTGCTGCGTCAGCGCCTCGGCATCGGCGACGACCGCGCAGCGGCAACCGCTGCCTTCGCCCAGTTTTTCGGGCGGCACGGCGAGCGCGGCCACGCTCACAGCCGCTGCTCCGTCGCGGGGTCGAACAGGTGGATGGACGCCGGCGCGATCGCGACGCGCACCGGATCGCCCGCCCGCCGCACCACGCGCGGCGGCAAGCGCGCCTGCAGCTCGCACCCGGCCAAAGCGAACACCACCAGCGTGTCGGAACCCAGCGGTTCGACGACCCGCGCCTCCCCTGCCAGCGTGCTCGCGGCAGTGTCGGTAGCCCAGTGCAAATGCTCGGGCCTTAAGCCCACAGTCACCGCTTGACCGGCGTGCGTGTCGTAGCGCCCGGGCGGCAATGCCAGCCTCGCGTCACTGCCCAGGATCACGGCGCAACCCTGCGCATCCCTTTCAATGCGGCCCGGAACCAGATTCATCGCCGATGCGCCGACAAAGCCTGCAACAAACAACGTCGCTGGTTCATCGTAAACGTCTTCGGGCGTGCCGATCTGCTCGACCCGGCCGCCGTTCATCAGCACAATGCGATCGGCCAGCGTCATCGCCTNNTTCTTGATCTCGGTGCGCATCTGCACCCGCAGTTTGGCATCAAGGTTCGACAACGGCTCGTCGAACAGAAACACCTTCGGCTCGCGCACGATCGCGCGGCCCATCGCCACCCGCTGGCGCTGCCCGCCCGACAATTGCCGCGGCTTGCGCTCGAGCAACGCTTCGATGTCGAGAATCGCGGCGGCCTCAGCCACGCGGCGCGTGATCTCGGTCTTGCCGACGCCGCGATATTGCAGCGAAAACGCGATGTTCTGGAATACGGTCAGGTGCGGATACAGCGCATAGTCCTGGAAGACCATCGCCACGTCGCGATCCTTGGGNNACGGCCCGACCAGCACGACGAATTCCTGATCGGCGACTTCGAGATCGATGCCATGGACGACCTCTTGCGCGTCATACGCTTTGCGCACCTGGCGCAGGCTGACCGTGGCCAAGAGCCCTCCTAATCAGCCCGCGTAGTGGCGCAGCAAGTCGATGCTGAAGCTCGGCACGTCTTGTCCATGTTTCCTCTTGGAGTCCGGATGAGCATAGGCGCGTTCTTTGCCCCGGTACTTTTTTTCAGCAGTCTAACATTTGCGGGAGGGTTTTCTGAGCGATTGCGAGTCGTAACGAAGAAAGGCACCGCGGGGAATTGTTTGTCTCAAATTCCGGACTTTTTGCCAGCCTCTCGGACACCCAGCGCAATGGGCAGCGCAGTGGGGACAGACCACGTTTTTCGTCCGT
>PLYG01000098.1 GCA_003153335.1 Betaproteobacteria bacterium
CCTGCAGGGTGTTCGGATCCTCGGCGAGATAGCCGATGTGCGCGCTGACGTACCAGCCGCCGACGATCACCGCCCCCACGACGAGGCCGCCGATCACGTATTCGGTGGTTTCGCGGAACGCGCGGTCCTTGAACACAAAGATCAAGAGCGCTATGCCGATGGCCGCGGGCACCAGCCATCGCGCGAGCGGCCCCGCGAGCCCCACCGCGCCGAAGAGCGTGGGCAGGTCCTGCGCCACACCCAGATCCCACTTCACCGCGTCGAAGACGTTGACGCGGACCAGCGCCAGTGCGCCGCGCAGCGTCATATAGGCGGCCAGCGCCAGAAACACGACCACGACCAGTGACTTGAGGTTGCCTGCACCCATGCGGATCAGGCTGCGGCTGCCGCAGCCCGAAGCGAGCGTCATCCCGAGGCCGAAGAAAAATCCGCCCACCACGTGCGACAGCCAGATCACGTTGTTGCTGACATAGAGCGACTTGGACAGGTCGATCTGGCCGCCGGCCCACAATGCGTTGGCGCCCAGGATCGCTACCGCGATCGCCAGCAGCCACATTCGCATCCGCCGCCATTCGCCGAAAGTCACGATGTCGATGATCGCCCCCATGGTGCAGAAATTGCAGCGCTGCGCGGCGGCGCCGAATACGAACGCCAGCGCAAATGCCAGCCAGGCGACGAGTGCGGGAAGGGACGAGGTGTGTTCCATGGCGGCAAATTATCGCATGGCGGACGCCAATGTTGCCCCGGCAACTACCATGGCGCAGGCTTAACCCGGACCGCACGCAGCCCCCGTTAATACCGCCATCACCGACCCAACATGCCAAGGAGACCCGCCATGCGCCCACTTCGCCACCTGCTTTCCAGCGCCCTGTGCCTGATCCCGGCCCTGGCCGCCGCCATGCCGTTCGACGTCCAGGTCTTTGACCGGACCGAAGCCCGCTATTTGCCCACCTACCAGTTCGAGGGCCGCACTTATGTGGTCGGCAAGCCCGGCAACGAGTATGCGTTGTCGCTGCGCAACCAAAGCGGCGAGCGCGTGATGGTCGTCAGCAGCGTCGACGGTGTCAACATCGTCACCGGCGAGACCGCGTCGCCCATGCAGTCAGGGTATGTGCTCGCCCCGGGCCAGTCCGCTGAAATCACCGGCTGGCGCAAGAGTCTTGCCAATACCGCGGCGTTCTATTTCACCGAGCACGACAACTCTTATGCCGCGCGCACCGGCCGTCCCAACGACGTCGGCGTCATCGGTGTTGCGGTGTTCCGGGAACGCCGGGTGCAGCCGCCGATCAGGCCGTACAAGCCATGGAATGAAGGAAACTACGCGCCATCCCCGTACAGCTCGGCCGCGCCGCAACAAGGGCTTGCCGATGCGGCCGAAAATGCCCCGTCGGCACCATCGGCGGCGTCCGGCGAACTGTCGCGACGCGCGGAAAAAAGCCTGGGCACCGGACACGGCCGCAGCGAACAATCGGAGACCCGCTACACGGACTTCCAGCGTGCTTCGAATACGCCCGACCAGGTGACCTCGGTTTACTACGACACGTACTCCAGCCTGCTGGCGATGGGTGTGCCGGTGTGGCGCGATGGAGGCAATCGCTACGCGGGGAAACCCCAGCCGCGGCCCTTCCCGCGTGACCCGACCCTCGGTTTCGTCCCGGACCCGCGTTGAGCGCAAGTGCCTGGCCATTGACAGACGTACCGCCCGGCGGAACGCAGGTTTCCGGCCGGGCGGTGCCGCGCCGGACGGTTGCGGCACGCGGCATTGTTGCGCATACTGCGCTTCCGATGCCGAGCACGCGATCTTCCGACGCCACCGATGAGGACCTGATGTTGCGCTACGCGGCAGGCGAGGTCGCCGCCTTCGAGGTTCTCTACCGGCGGCACAAAGGCGGCGTGTTCCGCTATTTGCTGCGTCACGGCGCGAGCAACGCCTCGGAAGAGCTCGCCCAGGATGTCTGGGCCAGCCTGATCCGCGTCCGCGTGCAGTACCAGGCCACCGCCAAGTTCACCACTTACCTGTATCGGCTCGCCCACAACCGGCTGATCGACTTTTATCGCGCCGAGGGCCGCGCCGAATGGGTGTCGCGCGATGTCGATGACGACACCGAAGATATCGTCACCGCGCTGCCCGGTCAGCGCACCGATCAGCCCGAGGTGCAGGTCGAATCGAAAAACATCGCCGACCGGATCCGGGCCGCGATCACGGCCCTGCCCCCCGCGCAGCGCGAAGCGTTCCTGCTGCAGCAGGAGGCGGGCCTCTCCGTCGCGGAAATCGCGGAAGCCACTGCCGTACCGGAAGAAACCGCAAAAAGCCGCCTGCGGTATGCGATCAACAAGCTGCGGGCGCAACTGGAAGACTTGTTGTGAATCACGACCCTTCCTCCGATCCGGCCGATGCGCGCCTGAGCGCGCTGTACCAGGCGCACGCGGCGCATGCCGAGCAACCGTCAGCGGCCAGTGACGCGCGCATTCTGGCGCACGCACGCGATGCGCTCGCGCGGCCGGCCGTGAAGCCTGTTGCATCGGGCTGGCGGTCGTGGCTGAAATCGGGTTGGTTCGGACCCGGTCTGGCGTTCGCGACGATTGCTTCGTTGTCTGTCGTCGTCGTTTCCCTGATGCCGAAGGAAGACCTGTCGGTCGAGCGCGCAATCATCGCGGTGCCCGGCACGCCGCCGCCGTCTGCGTCTCCCGCAGCGACGGCCGCAGCGGTCGCCACACCGCCGCCGGCACCGGCACCTGCGGCGGAATCGACAGCAGCATTGTCCGCGGGGTCCGAATCCGGCGCGAAGCAGGCGCCGGATGAGCAGTCCAGGCCGAAGACGGCGCGAACGAATGAATCGGCGCGCCCTCTGCCCCAGCGCAGCGCGCCGATCACCACCATGCCGGCCGCTCCGGCGGCACCAGTCGCCGCAGTCAGCAAGGCGATCACGCAGCAGGTCGAGACCGTACCAGCGCCGGCGCCCAAGATCGAACCGCCCAACCCGTTTCCTGCGCAGTCGCCGGCGGCAGCGGCGAGTCGTGCCGATCGGGCAGCCGCTCCGCCCGCAGTCGCCGCGCCCGCACCGCGCGCTGCACCCGCCGCGGCTGCCGCAGCCGATGCCGGCCCCGCGCAGCGCCTGGAAAAACCATCGTTGTTGAGCGAACCAACCGAATCGCGGCTGACCGCCAATCCGCCGCTCCCCGAAGTGCGCGATTCGGCGCCCACCTATCCTAATGAAGCGCGGCCCTCCATTTCGCTTCCCTACACGTACACGACGCCGCGCGCGCCGGCACGGGATGCAGCCTCCGGCCTCGCCGCGGCGACGGGTTCGCTCGNNCGCTCGCCGGCGGGGCGCCGGCGATGGCAACGATGGCAGCGGCGCCACCATTGCGCGCGCCGGTGGAGTGGATCAAGGCCATCCAGAAATTGCGCACTGAAGGAAAGTCCGAGCAGGTGACCAAAGAGCTGACCGAGTTCAGGCGGCAGTATCCGCTCTATCCCCTGCCGGACGAATTGAAACAGCTAATCAAGTAGGTAGGGGCGAGCGCAGCAATAGCGCTCAACGACGCTTTATGCGCGTATCGCCGGCCGCAATCCCAGCAGGAACTTCTTGATCGGCGCGGGCAGCGCCGCGGTGCTTGCTTCCATCAGCGGCAGCCACAGCAGTCCGGGCTCTTCGGCGCGCGTGTTCCACGACACAACGGTGCAGGGTTGCGGCGTGATCCTCAGGTGGAAGTGCGTGAAGCTGTGCTCGATCGCGGCCAATGGTTCGTCCGCGCGCACCTGGGCCGCGAATCGCGTTGCGCAATAACGCTCGACGGTGATGTCCTCCGGCAATTCTGGCAAGCTCCACAGCCCCCCCCAGATCCCCATCGGTGGCCGCCGCTCGACCAGCACCGCCTCGTGGCGCAGTAGCAGCAGCATGGTCACCGCACGCTGCGGCATCGCTCTTTTCGGGCGCGGCGTCGGCAATGCGCCGACCCTGCCAGTGGTCAGTGCCACGCAATCGGCGGCGAGCGCACAGAGCATGCAGGATGGCCTGGCCCGGGTGCATATCGTCGCGCCGAGATCCATCAGGCCCTGGGTGTAGGCCTCGATCTGCTTGTTCGGCAATCGCTCTTCGGCGATGCGCCACAACTGCTCTTCGACCTTTCGCTCACCGGGAAAGCCGTCGACGCCGGCATGCCGCGCCAGCACGCGTTTGACGTTGCCGTCGAGGATGGGCGCGTGGACGCCGAAGGCAAACACAGCAATGGCAGCGGCGGTCGAACGCCCGATTCCCGGCAACTGCCGAAGCGTTTCGACGTTGTCCGGAAACGCCCCACCGAACTTCTCCATCACGCTCTGCGCACAGCAATGCAGGTTGCGCGCCCGGCTGTAGTAACCCAAGCCGCTCCACAATTCCAGCACGCGCTCCAGCGGCGCGCGGGCCAGTGCGGGCAGGTCCGGAAAGGCGAGGAGAAAACGCTCGTAGTACGGGACCACCGCTGTCACCTGCGTTTGCTGCAGCATGATCTCGGAGAGCCAGATGCGATAGGGATCGGCCGTGTTCTGCCACGGCAGATCATGCCGGCCGTGCTCGCTCTGCCAGGCGATCAGCCGGGAGGCGAACGATGTCGTATTGGTGGTTTTCGCTTTGACTGCGACCGCCGCTCTACTGCGCGTCCTTGTGCGCATGGCGGCCGTTACCCCCGCACTTTAGCAGGCTGCTAGCGCGCGCCGGCCAGGCGCTTCTTCGCGCGTTCCGCGGCCTCGGACGCCGGATAGCGCTGAACCAGATCGTCGAGCGTGCGCTTGGCGCCGGCCGTGTCGGTGAGTTCGATCTGCGAGCTCGAGATGTTCAACATCGCGTCCGGGACCTTCTGGCTGTCCGGATACATGGTGAGCAACTGGCGCTGGCTGGCAATAGCGGCACGATAGTCCTTCAGTGCATAGTACGCATTGCCCACCCAATACTGGGCTGAGGGCGCCAGCGGGCTTTTCGGGTAGGTCTTCACGAAATTGACAAAGCTCTGGAGCGACGCGCTGTAGTTGCCCGATTTGAACTGATCGAGCGCCGCGTCGTAAGCGCGCTGCTCGGCCGTGATCTCGGCAGCCAGCGCGCCTGGACGCGCAGTTATTCCGGGCACCGCAGCGGCCGGCCCAGTCGGGCCGACGCCAGGCACAACAGGTCCGGACTGCCCGGCAGCGACTTCCGGCGCGCCGGGACTCGCAGGACCAGCGGCGCCCGCAAGCGGCGGCAACACTGTGCCGGGGATTGGCACCGCAACTGCCGCAGCGACAGCAGCGGCCGCCGCCGCCGCGGCAGCTGCTGCCTGTTGCTGCGCGGTTTCGACCTTGCGCATCCGCGTATCGAGATCGACGTACAGATCGCGCTGACGTTTTTGCGTCGATTCCATCTCGTCATTCAGCACTTCGATCTGGCCACGTAGTTTCGCGATATCGGACTTGAGCGCTTCGACCTGGGTGAACAGGTCGAGCAGGCCCTGGCTTTTGATCGTCGACTCGAGCTCAACGATCCGCGCATCGAGCTGCCGGTTGACGTCCTCGACGCGCCGCTTGGTCTCGGCGACCTGCTTGCGCGCCTCTTCGTCATCGAACAAACCGGCCTGCGCGGTCGCGCTCAACAGGACCACGGAAACCAGGAACGGAAGCAGACGGCGCATGGGTCGCTCAAACGAGGTCATGGTGCTCGGGATGGAAACGCGCCTGCGCGCTGGTTCTGCCCGCACGGCGCAAAAGGCGGGACGTCATTCGCCCTGGTACACAATGTCGCTGCGGCGATTTTCGGCATACGCCGCTTCGTCCAAACCCGGATTGCGTGGTTTTTCCTTGCCGAAACTCACGGTTTCCATCTGGGATTCCTGCACGCCGAGAATCGAGAGCATTTTCTTGACGCTCTCCGCCCGCTTGTGGCCCAGCGCGAGGTTGTATTCGCGCCCACCGCGTTCGTCGGTATTGCCCTGGATGATGACGCGCGCGGACTTGTTGTCGCGCAAATATCTGCCATGCGCTTCGATCAGCGGCTTGAATTCGTCCTTGACCACAAAGCTGTCGTAGTCGTAGAACACGGTGCGTTTGGACAGGATGCTGGCCGGATCGTTGAGGGGCGTGCGGCCCGCCGCGCCCGCCTGCGTCGCCGAGCTGCCGCCGCCCGGGGCGATGGACGAGCCCGTCAGCCCCGAGCCGCCCGCCGGATTCGTCGTCGCGCCGGGATCGGTGGTACGCGCCAGCGGATTGCGATCATCGACCGGTGCGGCGTTCTGGTCGGCGGGCGTGGACGAACAGGCCACGAGCACCACGCTCAGGCCGGCGATAAATAACAGTTTTTTCATTGCAGTCTCCTATTTTCCAAGCGGGCCCCAAGCGGGCTCGCGGACGTCGCCACCGATGGCGGACGACAGACGTTGTTTGACACGGCCGTCGCTGGAAACGGCGGCCAATATACCATGCCCTCCCTGGCCGGAAGCATAGAGGATCATCCTGCCGTTGGGCGCAAAACTGGGACTCTCATCATTGCCGCCCTGCGTGAGCACTTGCACTGGNNGACTTGCCGGCTCGCGATATCCTGCACCGCGATGTTGAAGCGGCCGCCGTCGCGTTTCAGGAAGGCGAAGCTCATGCCGTCGGGCGCCTGGCGCGGCGTCGTGTTGTACGTCCCGTCGAAGCTCACCCGCTCGACGGCTCCCGTCGCGAGGGTGAAGCGATAGATTTGCGGCGACCCGCCGCGGTCGGAGACGAACAGCAGCGACGCCCCATCCGGCGCGAAGTTCGCTTCGGTGTCGATCGCACTGCTGCTGGCGATGCGCTGCGCACCGCTGCCGTCGGCGTTGATCAGGTACATCTGCGAGTTGCCGTCTTTGGTCAGCGTGACCACAAGCTTCTGGCCGTCGGGCGACCACGCGGGCGAGAGCAACGGCTCGTCCGAGTTGACGATGGTCTGCGGATTATAGCCGTCGGCGTCGGCGACCTGCAGCATGTGGCGGCGGCCCTGCTTGACGATGTAGGCGATCCTGGTGCTGAACACGCCTTTGTCGCCGGTCAGCGCTTCGTAAATCACATCGGCGATCTTGTGCGCAACGGTGCGAAACTGCGCGGGCGCCACGTTATAGCTGAACGCGGTGAGCTGGGTCTGCTTGACGGCATCGAGCAAAAAGAAGCGCACATTGACCTGGCCCGGGCCTGTGGGTGTCATGCTCCCGACGACCACTGCTTCGGCGCCGCGCGAGCGAAACTCCGGATAACGCACATCCCGCGGATTGGCAGGCCGCGCCGCGCCCGAGTCGATGAGCTTGAACAGGCCGCTCCGCTGCAAGTCCGCGCCGACCACCCCGGTGATGCCCAGAGGAAAATCCGCCTCGCCCACGAAGGGGACAACGGCGATCGGCATCTGCGTCGCGCCGCCGCCGATGATCTCGATGGTCAGTTGCCCCTGCGCAGGGATCGCCAGCAACAGCGCGATCGCCACCAGAACCAAGTTACGCGTACGCTGGAACCACCACCGATTCATACCACTCCGTTTCACGAATGCCAGGCCGGTCGCGTTTGCGTTGCGCGACAATGCCGGTCCGGGCAGCCCATCGTCTGTGCGCCTCCGCACACTAACGACAGTCTGCGCCGAAGGGGTCTAACGTCGCCGCGCTGACGGAACAACACCGAATCGCGACTCCAGGTCCAGGGCTGCGCGCTGCGCCTCATTGCGCGATGCATAGGGACCCAACTCAACACGAAACAGATTATCGCGCGCCCTGATGCGTGGCGTATAGACAATTTCACTTCCACTGTTGCCGTTGCCCGACAGTTGGAACTCCATCAGCGCCAAAAAGTTCTCGGCATTATCGAGATTGGAGAACGCGCCGAGCTGCAGGAAGAGTTCTCCGCCCTCGGTGCGCAACGGCACCTCTCTTTCCGATGCCGCCGTCGCCGGTTGCGTAACGCCGGCCAGCGGCGGCGCAGGCGGGACGGACGCACGCGATGCAAAAATTCCGCCTGTCTCGGGCAGCACCGCTTCGATCTCCACTTGCGCGCTGCCCGGATTCGCGTAGCCGAGCTTGTACGCGGCCGCATACGACAGGTCGATGATGCGGCCGTGCAAGAATGGGCCGCGATCATTGACGCGCACGACCACGCTCTTGCCATTCGCCAGATTGGTCACGCGCGCATACGAAGGCAGCGGCAAGGTCGGATGCGCCGCGGTCATCGCGTACATGTCATACGTCTCGCCGATCGCAGTGCGCTGGGCGTGGAATTTCCTGCCGTACCACGATCCGATGCCGCGCTCCTTGTACGGCCGCAACTCGGTCGCGGGCACATAGTCGCGGCCAAGGACCGTGTAGGGCCGGTTGGCAAAACGATGCAGCGGCTCCCACCTCGGGGTTGCGTCAGCCAATTGCTCGAGATTCGCCGGCGGATTCGATCCCGGTCCGTCGTCGGCGTAGTAGGCGCCCGGACGCGCCGTCGCCGGCACGGCGTCGTGGCGCGCCGGCTTGGACGCGCAGCCGGCGATCAGCACCGCCAGCAGCAGCGCCGCCGCCCCTTTGTTGGCGGATAGGTATCGCTGCGCTCGAACCATCCTACGTTTTCACCAGCTTGCGATTGGCGTGAATACTCATCAGCATCCCCAGGCCCAGGAACAGCGTGACCAGCGCGGTGCCACCGTAGCTCACCAGCGGCAGCGGCACGCCGACCACGGGCAGGATCCCGCTGACCATCCCCATGTTGACAAACGCGTAGGTAAAGAACATCAGCGTGATGGCCCCCGCCAGGAGCCGCGTGAACAGGGTCGAGGCGCTGGCGGTGATAACAAAACCGCGCGCGATCAGCATCAGGTACAGCGCGAGCAGAATGATCCCGCCCAACAGGCCGAACTCTTCGCCATAGACCGCGAATATGAAGTCGGTGTGCCGTTCCGGCAGGAAGTCCAGATGGGTCTGCGTGCCGTTCATCCAGCCCTTGCCCAGCACCCCGCCCGAGCCCAGCGCGATCGTGCCCTGGATGATGTGATAGCCGCGCCCCAGCGGATCGCGCAAGGGGTCGAGAAAGACCAGCACGCGCTCGTGCTGATACTCGCGCAGGTGGGGCCAGACGACAGGCACCAGCGCCACGAGCACCAGCGCGACCACCACGATGATTTTCCAGTTGAGTCCCGCGAGATACAGGACGAAGAAACCCGATGCCGCAATGAGCATTGCCGTACCGAAATCGGGCTGCCGGGCGATGAGCGCGACCGGTACCACAATCAACACGACGGCCAGCGCGAAATCGCGCAGCCTGATCGTCGCCGCCTGGCGATTGAAGTACCAGGCCAGCAGCAGCGGTACCGCGATTTTCATCATCTCCGAGGGCTGGATGCGGGTGACGCCCAGCGACAGCCAGCGCCGCGACCCGTTGACGACCGTGCCGAAAAACGCCACGCCCAGCAGCAACAGCACGCCGACGGCAAAGAGCGGCACCGCCCAGCGCATGTAGTGCTGGGGCGGGATGTTGGCAGCGACCCACATGACGGCAAGCGCAAACAGCAGGTTTAGCGCCTGTCCGCTCACCCGCGCCGTGCTGGCGTCGGTGGCGCTGTAGAGGACCAGCAAACCCAGCCCTGAGATCGCGAGCGCCGTCCCCAGCAGGAAGCCGTCGATACGCCGCGCGAGCAACCGGGCGAGCCTCTTAATCGGATTCGTCATCATCGTTCGCCGGCGCCGCGGTTGTGGCAGTTGTGGCAGTCTTGGCCTTCTTGCCGGTCAGAAAATAGTCGAACACCTGGCGCGCGATCGGTGCCGCCGCCTGCGCGCCGAACCCGCCGTTCTCGACCAGCACGGCCAGCGCGATCTTCGGCTGCTCGGCAGGCGCATAGGCGATGAACAGCGCATGGTCGCGGAAGCGCTCGCCGACATGCCTGGAGTCATACTTGTCCCCGCGCAGGCTGAACACCTGCGCCGTTCCGGTCTTGCCCGCGCTGACGTAGGCCGCCCCCGCAAACGCGCGCGCGCCGGTACCTTCCTTGTTCACGCCCACCAGCGCGTTCTTCACCGTCTCCCAGTGCTCCGGCTTCAGCGGGATGGTGTGCGTCGGAGTAGTGTCGATGCTGGTCACATTGCCGGTCCTGGTGTTCTGAATCGACTTGACCAGATGCGGCTTGTAGGAAACGCCGCTGGTGGCGACGGTGGCGATTGCATGGGCGAGCTGCAGCGGCGTGTAGGCGTTGTAACCCTGGCCGATGCCGACCGAAATATTGTCGCCCAGGTACCACTTGCGGTGTTCCTCGCGGAACTGCTTCCCGGCAAAGCGCTGGCGTTTCCAGTCGCGATTGGGAAGCACGCCCGTGAGTTCACCCTCGATGTCGATTCCGGATTTCTGACCGAATCCGAACTGTTTCAGGACACCTGCGAGGTCATCGATATCCAGCTCGCTCGCGAGTTGATAATAATAGGTGTCGCACGACACCACAATCGACTTGTACATGTCGACCCGGCCGTGGCCCCCTTTCTTGTCATCGTTGAAGCGGTGGCCGCCGGCCAGAGCAAAAAACCCGGGATCGTTGATGGTCTGCTGCGCCGTGCGCTTGCCCAGCGCCAGCGCGGCGAGGGCCATGAAGGGTTTGAACGTCGATCCGGGCGGGTACGTGCCGCGGAGCGGCCGGTTGAGCAACGGCTTGTCCGGCGAGTTGTTGAGCGCATCCCAGTTCTGCGGATCGATGCCCTCGACGAACAGGTTGGGGTCGTAGCCTGGCTTGCTGACAAAGGCGAGCACTTCTCCGGTCGACGGATCGAGCGCGACCAACGCGCCGCGCTTGTCGCCGAAAGCGTCTTCCGCCACTTGCTGGAGTTCGATGTCCAGCGCTAACTGGAGATTGTTCCCCGAAATCGGCGGCGTGCGCGACACCAGGCGCACCGCCCGGCCGCCGGCGTCGACTTCGACTTCCTCGATCCCGGTGGTGCCGTGCAGCTCGCTCTCGTACGACAATTCGATGCCGACCTTGCCGATGTAGTCCGAACCCTTGTAATTGGCCGTCTCGTCCCGGCTGTCGATGCGTTCGAGGTCATCGTCATTGATCCGGCCGATATAGCCGATGACGTGCGAGGCAACTTCTCCGAACGGGTATTGGCGAAACAGCCTCGCCTTGACCTCCACGCCGGGGAAGCGGTAGCGGTTGACCGCAAAACGCGCGACCTCTTCGTCAGTCAATCGCGTGCGCAGCGGCATGCTTTCGAAGTTCTTCGACTCGTCGAGCAGCTTGCGAAAACGCTTCCGATCGCGCGGCGTAATCTCGACCAGCGCCGAGAGTTGCTCGATGGTCTCCTCGAGGTTTTCCACTTTCGAGGGCGTCACCTCCAGCGTGTACGCCGAATAGCTTTGCGCCAGAACGATACCGTTGCGATCGGTGATGACGCCGCGGTTGGGCACGGCGGGCACCAGCGAGATCCGGTTGCTCTCGGCCAGCGTCGCGTAATGACTCTGCATCACCACCTGCAGGAATACAAAGCGCCCCAGCAGCACCAGGAACGCGAATACGACGACGCCACCCGCCAGCGCCAGACGGCGCCGGAACAGGTACAACTCGCGTTCGGGGTTCTTGAGCTCGGACATGTTCAGGGATCAGCTATCAAGTATCAGGTATCAGGTATCAGGTATCAGGTAGCCATAGCGTGGGTTAAGCCTCGCCCTGGCGGTCTTCAAAGAACTGCGCAACACTCACCGATGCCTGATCCCTGATCCCTGATGCCTGATGCACCATCACCTCTCTCCCGGCGAAGGCGGCGGCCGCTGCGGCCATTGCAGGATGATCGACGTCAACGGCCACAGCAGCGCGCCGCTGACGGCGCCCAGAAAATTCGACCAGTCGGCCGGCGCCGCGCCGCCTGCGATGCGCACCAGCAGCACCAGCAGCATGCACAATACCAGCAGCACGGCGACATGCGCGGCCTGCTGCCAGAGCGGAAAGCGCAGCACGCGCCGATGGAAATATTCGGCGGCGAAGCCCAGCAACGCATAGGCGAGTGCATGCTGGCCAAACAGCGCCCCCTGTCCTACGTCCATCAGCAGCCCGCACACCCACGCGGTGCCCACGCCGACCAGTTGTGGCTGCTGAATGCACCAGTACAGCAGCACCAGCGCCAGGAAATCCGGCTTGAGCGCCAGCCAGACACCGGACCAGGGCAACAGGTTCATCAGCATTGCAATCAGCAACGTCAGCAGCACGAACCAGGGCTTGGGCGGGCGCAGGATCTCTTCCGGCCGCGTTGCGGTCAGCGGAGAAAGATTGATGTTCGGGAGTGCCATCACCGCCCGCGCCTGCCTTTGACGACCCGCTTCGGCGTATCGTCGTCGGCAGTCTCTTCTGGACGCGCGGGCATCCCCGCCAGCGGCGCCGACACGATCAACACCTGATCGCTGCGATCGACGCCCGCCAGCGGACGGCAGGTAATCCGCGCGAACATCAGGCCCGAGTCGCGCTCCACCGCGGCAACGACGGCCACCGCCAGTCCTGGCGGGTAGGTACCGTCGAGACCGGAGGTCACCAGCACGTCGCCCGACTGGATGTCGGCATTGGCCGACATGAAGCGCAGTTCCGGCGCGTGGCCGGTCCCCGCGCCCACCAGTAGCGTGCGCACGCCGTTGCGTTCGACCTTGACCGGTATGGTGTGATCCTTTTCGGTCAGCAGCGTGACTTCCGACACGGCTGGATACGCCCGTGTCACCTGGCCCACAACGCCGACATCGTCGATCACGGCCTGGCCGGCCTTGACCTGGTCCGTGCTGCCCTTGTTCACAAAGACTTTCTGGCTGAACGGATCGCGCCCCAGATACAGCACCTCGGCAAGGATATCGTTTCCCACATAGCGGGTATGCGCCTTCAGCAGTCCGCGCAGACGGCCATTTTCCTGCACCAATGATCGCGCCGATTGCACGACTGTGCCCTGCGTCAGCAATTGTTGCTTGAGCTGGATGTTTTCCGCCGACAACCGGGTCTGGCTTGCGAAATAGGTGACCACGACGTCCCACGCCTGCCCCGGCAACAAGGCGGCGCGCTGCAATGGACCCAGCACTGCGGCGACCCCCAGCCGCACGTTTTCGAGATAGCCGTAGCGGCCATCAGCGAACAACAACGCCAGCGACAAGAGGCCGAAAAACACGAAGCGGGCAAAAGGGCTGGGGCCGCGTCGAAAAAACGGCGGGGAATCGTAGGACAAGGTAGGCATCGCGTTCTGGTACTGGCGTCAAACGCGCGCACGCCCTGGCGGCAGTTGCGATGGTTCAGGTGCTGCGCGCCGGTTTACGCCTGATCTCATGCGGATCGGCGCTGCGCCGCCGTCATTCCGTGGTGAAGATGGATTGCAGTTTTTCCATCTGTTCCAGCGCCATGCCACAGCCGCGGACGACGCAGGTCAGCGGATCTTCGGCGACGATGACAGGCAAGCCTGTCTCTTCCATCAGCAGCCGGTCCACGTCGCGCAGCAGTGCGCCGCCGCCGGTCAGCACCATGCCCTTTTCGGCAATGTCGGCGCCCAGTTCGGGCGGTGTGCGCTCCAGCGCGGATTTCACCGCACTGACGATGCTGTTCAGCGGCTCGGTGAGCGCTTCGAGAATCTCATTCGACGACACGGTGAATGAGCGCGGGATGCCCTCGGCCAGGTTGCGGCCCTTGACTTCCATTTCGCGCACCTCGGAGCCGGGAAAGGCCGAGCCTATGGTCTTCTTGATGGTTTCGGCGGTGGTCTCGCCGATCAGCATGC
>PLYG01000131.1 GCA_003153335.1 Betaproteobacteria bacterium
GTTCGGCGGTGCGATGCGCTACTGGTAACCGGCGGCAATCGCGGTCTTTCCGCAATTCCCCCTCAGTACCCGCGCGCGAAGTCGACCCGTTCCGGCAGCGGCCCTCCGGCGCGAAACCGCCGCACCGTATCGGCGACGATCCGGGATGCGGAGCGCGGATCGGTTTCGGCCGCGACGTGCGGATATACCCAGACACGTTCGTGCCGCCAGTAGGGATGGTTGACCGGCAGCGGCTCGGTCTGAAACACATCCAGGATTGCCGTTTCGATCCGCCCGGCATCGAGCGCCGCGAGCAGCGCTTCGTCGTCGATCACCGTGCCCCTCCCGACGTTGATCACCGTCGCGCCGGCGGGCAGCAGCGCCAGCCGATTCGCATCGAGCAGCCCGCGCGTCCCGGTGGTGTTGGGCAGCAGGCTGACCAGGATGTTCGAACGCGCCAGGACCTGCGCCAGGCCGGATTCGCCGTGTACGCATTCCACCCCCGGGTGACTACGCGCCGAGCGGCTCCAGCCGAGAACGCGAAAGCCCAGCGGCAACAACGCTTCGGCGCACGCGCGGCCGAGTTCTCCGAAACCGAGTAGGCCGACCGTGCGCTCCGCAGCCGTTGGTTGATCGTGCTGGCGCCACTCGGCGCGCGCCTGCTGGAGGCGATAGCGCGGCGCCAGCCGGTGGGCGGAGAGCACATGCAGCAGCACCGACTCGATCATCGCCGCGGTGAGCTGCGGATCGATCAGGCGGGTCAGTGGGACGTGACGGGGCAGCGTCGGATCGGCGAGCAGCCCATCGACGCCGGCCCAGAGCGAGCAGATCACGTCGAGATTGGGAAAGCCGGCCAGCGCACCGCGCGGCGGCTTGGCGACCAGCGCGATGCGCACGGCCGCCGGGTCCGGGACCTCGGGCCAGACCGCGAGCGGCTCGCCGGGAAATGCAGCGGCGAGTTCCTGCTGCCACTGCTCGAGGTTGTCAACTTGCGCACACAAAAGCAGATTCATGGAATACATTGTAGCCTGTGGCTGACCGATGAACCTGGGGTCTGGGTGTCGGAACGAGAGCCGGTGCGCCGGCCAAGGAGTTTCGCAATTCATGACGTCCGTGACTATGTTTTCTGTCATCGAATAGCAGATCATAATTACCAACCTTTCCTCAGGAGATCCAATGCAACGATTGGTGACACGACTCGCAGTTGCACTCGCCGCCTGCGCCATCGCGCTGGCGATGCCGGCCACGGCCCAAACCTATCCGACGAAACCGATCCGCCTCGTCGTCCCGTTCGCCCCCGGCGGCTCCTCGGAAATCGTTGCGCGCACCGTGGCGCAAAAGATGAGCGAGAGCATGGGCCAGACGGTGTTCGTGGAGAACAAGCCCGGCGGCGCCGGTAACATCGCGATGCTGGAGGTCGCACATGCGGCGCCGGACGGCTACACGCTGATCCTCGGCCACATCGGCACGCTGGCGGTCAATCCGTACATGTTTGCCAAGCTGCCTTATGACGTGAACCGTGACTTCATCCCGATTTCACTGCTGGCCAAGGTGCCGACGGTCTACGTGGTGAATGCGGACTTGCCGGTCAAGGATCTGAAGGACCTGGTGGCGCTGACCAAACAGCGCGAGGTGTTTTACGGCTCCGCCGGCAATGCCAGCGCCGGCCATCTGGCGACCGAGTATCTGAAACTCTCGCTCAAGGTCCCGCTCACCCATGTGCCGTACAGGGGCACGGGTCCGCAATTGCAGGATTTGCTGGGCGGGCGCACCGACGCGTCGGCTGCCGGCGTCCCGGCGCTGCTGCAGCATATCAAGAGCGGCAAACTGCGGGCGATCGCGGTCGGCAATCCGCAGCGTGTCGCGGCGCTGCCCGATGTGCCGACGGTCGCGGAGCAGGGCTACCCCGGTTTCGAGACTTCACAGTGGTACGGCCTGATCGGTCCGGCCGGGATTCCCGAGGCCGTCGTCAAACGCCTGACCGAGGAGGCCGCGAAGGCGGTGCGCAGCAAGGAGGTGCAGGAAAAATTCGCCGCCGACAGCGCGACCGGCGTCGGCGACACGCCGCAGGAATTCGCCGCGTTCATCAAGCTGGAGCAGACGCGCTGGGAGCGCGTGGTCAAGGCAGCGGGGATCAAGGCGGATTGACGATCCGCGTTGCCGCGGGCAACCGTCGGCCGCTGGTGCCCCGGAGCTACTCCATCGGCAACCCGACGTAGTTCTCGGCCAGCGCCGCCGATGCCGCAGACAATTCGAGACCTGGCCCGCACTCGCTGCCGGGCACTGCGGCGAGTCACCACCAGTCCATGTCACAGGGAATTGCGGTTGAAATTCCTATTCTTGCACCGCTAATTGTGAAGAACGTCAGCCAGCATTGAAACTGGCAGCGCCTCGACACCTTGTCCCAACGGATAGTGCTCCTTCCCCGGATAAACGACGTAGGCGGCGCTCGGTTTCAGATCAGCGACGCCTGACCAGAACCCGCGTGAGGGCTTGGGTGCCGATGAGAGTTTGATTTCCAACGCAATGCGCATGGCGCGCGGTCGTTCGAGTACGAGGTCGATTTCCGCGCCGGCTGCGGTGCGAAAGAAGCTCGCGCCCGTATTCCCACCGCTCGCGGCAAGCGCTTGTTCGATGACCCATCCTTCCCACGAGGCGCCGGCGACTGGATGGCCGAGCAAGTCATCCATGGTGCCTATGCGCAGCAATGCGTGCAGCAAGCCGCTGTCGCGCAGGTAGACTTTCGGGCTTTTCACCAGACGTTTCTTGAGGTTGGCGGCGAACGGTGGCAGCTGTCGGATCATGAAGGTATCTTCCAGCGTATCGAGGTAATGTTTCGCCGTTGGCGGCGAGACGCCCAGACTGCCCGCGATCTTCGACGCGTTCCACAACTGGCCATGATAATGCGCCAACATCTCCCAAAAACGTCGTAGTGCCGTTGCCGGTATGCGCACGCCCAGCGCGGGCAGGTCGCGTTGCAGGTGGGTTTCAATGAACGCCTCCCGCCATGCGAGGGAACGTGCATTCGATGATGCGAGATAACTGCCGGGAAAGCCGCCGCGGGTCCAAAGCGTCATTCGCGTGTCGCGTGCGCTCGTTGCAACTTCGCCCATTGCGAATGGAGTGAGCTCGTGATAAATGATGCGGCCGGCGAGGCTTTCAGACGACTGCCGCGAGAGATCGGGCGACGCTGATCCGAGTATCAAGAAACGTCCGTTCGCGCGCTTCGCGTCCACCAGGCTGCGCAGTACCGGAAACAGTTCGGGCCGGCGCTGGATTTCGTCGAGAATAACCAAGCGGCCGGCGAGCGGCTCCAGATAGAGTTCCGGGTCCGTTAACTTGGCCGCGTCCGACGGCCTTTCCAGGTCGAGATAAACCGCGTGGCCGAGTTTGCGCGCGAGCGTCCGGGCGAGCGTGGTTTTGCCCACCTGCCGCGGGCCCACCAGTGCAACTACCGGAAAGCGCCGTAGCGAAGAGAGCAGCAGCGGCTCAAGATCACGCTTTATCATCCTTGTATTTTAAAACATTGTCTTTTAATTTGCAAGGATGTTTCCAAGACCATCAGGCGAAGCCAATCGCTGGTGGCCTGGTGGTAAAGACGCCTCACTGCCGGGCAGGGCGACGTGCGGTGGAACCTGCCAGTTGGCAGCGAGAGGCCACACGCCCCAGGGGAGGATCGAGTTGACATTGTTCCGTACGGTCTGTACAGTATTGACATGGCCCGCGTGAACGTACATACCCGCACAAAAGGCGCCGAAGAGGCGCGCAAACAATTGCCGGCGCTCGTCGCGGCCGCAGCGGAAGGCCGCACCACCATCATAACCAAGCACGGTCGTGCCGTGGCGGCAGTTGTTCCCGTTGATTCCATTGCGCCTGCAAAGCAGCAGTCGCCCATCACGCCCATTGTCGGAACCGGCAAGGGCCTATGGGGGAGAGACAGCACCCAGTCGATCGCGAAATTGCGTGACGAATGGAGCCGCTAGACGCAAAGGCCTTGCCGCCCGGCGCGCTGTTGTTGGTGGACAGCGCTCCGATCATCTACACACTGGAAGCACACCCGAAATTTGCCGGACGCTACAAGGCGTTGTTTGCGAGGCACGCGGCAGGTGAGCTTTCACTGGCGGTGACGACCATTACCATTGCCGAAGTGTTGACCGGCCCATTGCGCGCAGGAGAAGAGGCATTGGCAAAGCGCTATCGGACGGTACTGGAGTCCTGGCAAGTAGTGGACTTCACGGCAGACATCGCCGAAACGGCGGCAAGGCTTCGCGCCAAACATAAATTGAAATGGCCGGATGCCATCCAACTGGCGAGTGCGCTATCCATCAATGCGGAGGCGCTGGTGACGCACGATCGGGATTTCGCGAAGGTGAGAGGGTTAAGGATGGTGGGGTAGTAATGATGTCGATGGGCGCACAAAACGCAGTTTCAGTGGAGGCTAACGCCGGCTTTATCGGCGTTAAGCGCAGCGGCGGTAGCTAAAATATAGCGAACACGGCCTCTTTTACTCCACGCATTCAAGTTCCGTCTTACGAAGTTGCACCTTTCAATACTCTGAAAATTAATGACTCGAACGGAATGTCAGCGCTTCAATCAGGGGGCCAGTTTCACGGCCTTCTGTATTCGCGCGGATAGGCCGGCGGCGGCATCGGATCTTGGCGCCAGTCCAACGAGCGTGCGCATGGCGGCGATCTCAGTTCCATACTGCTTCATGCGCCGGTTGAAAGTGCGGCGGTCTTTCGTGCAGACCAGCGTTTGCGGCGAACCGACACGCTCGGTGAGGTGCGTCATGTCGAGGTGGTGTCTGTCTATCGCGTTGTGGAGGTGTTGACGGCGCTCTTTCTTTACGCGAAAACGGTGAACCCGCGCGGCAGGGTCAAGGGCGAAGACCCGCAACTCCCGGCAGTCCGGACAGGAGCAGGAGAGTTCTACATCCAGACGCCAGTCCGATGGAGGTTCGGGAGGAACCTCGCTGCGCCGGAGCAGAAACTCCGCCGAGCGCGTCCACAGGTGCGCAACGCTGCTGTCAGACGCGGCCGCCTTGCGTCCCCACCCCGCATAGATCTGTACGAGCGCGGGAACGACAAGCGTCACGGGACTGAAGGCCTCGGGGCGCGCGGCGATTTTCTCAGCCGCGGCTTCGCAATAGGTCCCGCTCTTGAAGCGCCGCAGCGCCTGGAGCAGGTTCTCAAGGAACTGAGGGCCGAGCGGGCGGTGGCGCTCTTCCGGTTCCGAGTCGAAAGCTTCCGGTTCTGCATCCTGCGTACCGATCCGATCGAGGCCGGCAACGGCGGATTCCGCGGCTTCTAGAAAACAGCGCGAAGGATCTTCGCTCAGGGCAAGCAGAAACTCTGTACATTCGTTGGGGCGGTCCGGCATCCGCGCCGATACCAGGACGGAAAGAACCGCCGCGGCCTTCGCGTCACCCAACACGCTCACGGAGGAAAGCAACGCCGCGTTTTCCGAGCCGTCGTAGCCGGGGGTAACGATGTCTGCAATGAACCGCTCCAGCAGAGCCGCGGCGCCTAGCTTTCGCAGCATGGCGATCATCTCGATCCGGTGAGGCGAGTCTGGCCGGCCTTCGCCAAGCGAATGGCTGTTCCATCGCTGCGCATCGCCAGCCCATGCGTTCACCATTCGTTCCGCCAGACCGACGGCCTCCAGCCGCGCTCGCTTGCCGGCGGCCGTCAATTGCTTCAAGTAAGGCAGGCCGGCAACGACTCCCGCTTGCAGCAGGACCTCCGCATAGCGATCCCGGCGCCAGAGGACGAGCGCCGCGCGATGATAGGACCGTTCATAGGAGGCGCCTTCATTACCTGAAGCCTCCGTCAGTTTTTGCCTATCGGGCGGCTCCCCGTCGAGCGCGCCCTCGGGAAGCAACTCGCCCTCGGCAAGAGGAATGGGGCCAAACTCCACAGCGAGATCGCCGGTGTCTCGCCATTCGTCTATGTACCGCCAGGTGTCATCGACGGTGACGACGGTGAAGCTTTCGCCTTCATCGTCGACTTCCTCGTCCTCCCCATCTTCGCCATCTTCGCCATCTTCGTCATCCCGGTAACGATTCCAGCGCGATCCGTAGGAGTACGCTTCGTAGTCCGGCTCGGCGGCTCCAAATTCTCCGATGTGGACGATTCCCAGATGGGCTACGCACTGCGCGCGCGCCGCAGCCTGCACGAGGACTCCGGCCTTTGCGGCGTCGGCGGCCTTCAACGCAGAAAACGAAAGCCCTGCCGGACTGTATTGATGCTCCAGAAGCCACACGATCTTCGCCGGAGCATCCGATGCTCGCAGAGATCGATCGAGGATCGCGGCGATTTCCGCAATCTCGGATTCGTACTCCGGCGCCTTGAGCGTCCTGCCCCTGCCCTTCCCGCGCGTTTGAACAAGGTTATAAATCAGGCAAACGCGGTTGCCGGCCCGCACCGGCAGCGCCTCGTGTTCGCAGTCGGCATAGAACGCGGCGTACGAAAGCTCGGAGAACTCGGCGGCACTCGTATCTACGGTGACTTCGCGGCCCGCATGCCGAATCCGCAGTTCGCCGCCGCGATGCGCCGACGGCAGCGTGACGACCAGAGTGCCGAACATCCCGTCAGTTTTCTCCGTGTCCCGATGCGGCAGAAAGAAACCCTCCCGGTCGTACACAAGCAGCTTGTAAAGTTCGGCAGACACGGCCACGCCCACGCATCCCAGGCCGGCGCGCACTTTCGAGAGCATGCTCTCGAAGTTCGCCGCCCAGGATTTTCCGCCGATCCGGACCTTGCCGGGAGCGATCTGCCAGACCTTGCGTACGGAGGTATCGATGATAGTCTTCTCGCCCTTGCCGTACGGCGCGCGCTCCGCTTGCCGCACGATCGCCACGATCTGTTCTTCGGGAACGGGGAACGACAGCGTTCCCACGCCATCGACGTCCACCTTCGGTATCGGTATCTCCATCGCGCCGCTGACGAAAAAGTCGCCGTGCCGCTTCACGCCTGACAGTACGGTCTCGAGCGGCTTCAAATCCTGGTTGTATTCGATTTCCATGAATTTCAATAGCACTCTCTGCAGCCGGTCGTTCAGGAAAGTTGCATAGGAAATTCAGGTGCACGACCCCGAATCACGGCCGCCGCGTTCATCCCTGCGCTACACTTCGAACGGCCAACGCCGCGAAGTGTGCAGTACGCGCAGTATTTCGATGTCCTTCTCGCGCACCCGATAGGGCACGAGGTAGGGCAGCCCGCCGATCACCAACTCGCGCGTGCCGAGTACACGCCCCGGGCGGCCGATAGCCGGATGCGCAGGCAGATTGGCCTCGACCTGATCGATCAATTCCAGCGCGACTCTCGCGACGGCCGCGGGACTGTCCTGTCCGATGTACTTCGCGATCTCGTCGAGATCGCGCTCAGCGCGCTTTGTCCAGCGCAAGCGCAAGTTTTTTCTCCCACTTCGACTTCAAGCGCGCGTGGTCGATGAAGCGGCCGCTGTCGGCGTCGCGCAGGCCTTCCTGTATCGCCGCGATCTGCCATTCGTTCAGGTCGACGAACTGCCGCACCGCTTCGGCGGCGAGCGCAGCGCGGCTCCGATCGGTGGCTTTGGCCAGCTTGTCGAGGCGCTTCCTGACATCGGGATCCAGCCGCAACGTCACGGGTTCGGTCATCATGCCTCCTTGTATACAATGAATACATTCTCGGCTGAAGCGGGCGGCATGTCAACCTGCCCCCAAGGATCCAAGGATAGGAAATTCAACCGCACGATCCCAAGTATCGGGGGGCGCATCAGCCGATCGAACGTTGATTATAGCCGTAGCTTGGATTGAGGGTGCCCAAGACGCGATCATCCTCCCAAGAGAGCGGCCAATGGCTAGAAGCTCTGTTCGTGGTTGCGTGTATGTGTTTTTCGAAGCTGCTATAATGTATCTACTTAAACGTATAGCCACCAGGAAAACACCATGAACCTGCACATCGCCAAATGGGGTAACAGTCTCGCCCTGCGCATTCCCGCCGACTATGTACGGCGTATCGGCATCAAGGAGGGCGACNNTCTACTTGAAAGAGGATAAGAGCGCCGCGGTGTCACGCTGGTACGCCGCCTGCACCGACGAACTCATTTCGGCGGTGTGGTGCGTATCCGAATTCGCCAGCGCCCTGAGCATTAAGCTGCGTACCGGACAGATCGACGGGGCTGCGGTACAGGCGGCATGGCAGCAATTCGAGCGCATGTGCGCCAACGACCTGGTACTGCTGCCACTGGAACCCGGTACCTTCCATCGTGCCGCCGTGCTGATGCTCAACGCGTCATCTGGACTGCGGGCCGGCGACGCCCTGCACCTTGCCGCGGCGCTGGATAACAAAGCCAAGAGCATGGCGACGCTGGACGAGGTGCTGGCCAGGAATTGCAGGAGGATGAAACTGAAGCTGGTGGCGCTGTAATTGATGCCGCCGACGCCGATCGCGAGCATCTGCGGCATGAACTTCCGCCACATGCCGGAACTTCAGTGGTATTACGGCTATCGGTATTATGGCTAGCTGCGCCTGCCGGAGTTCTACCGCAGCCCTCGCTCGAATTTTGCGACATTACGCGGCATGAACCGCGTCCGCCCCGTGTTTCTAATTCGGCATCAACACCGAACCCGGCTGGATACGGGCCGCGAGCCCGGCGTTGGCTTTCAGTACCTTTATTTCGTCGCTGAGTATGTGGACGGCTTCGCTCAGCAAAACGTCTTTGGCATTTTTCCGCGCTTTTTCAGCCGCCAGTACATTAGCGAGATTGCGTTCGTCAGCCTGCAGGCCATCATCTCGAATCGTACTGTCCTTCTCCGGCGCGAGTTCCTTGCCAACCACCTCCTCGTGGGCGCTCTTGCCGGTATCCTTTCGCGATTCGCGGGACTTGAGCCGGGCTTCCTGGGCGTCGCGTTCCTGGCGTCGCGCGGCTTCGTTCAGTGAGATCAGGTTTTTCTTGCGCTGAAGCTTG
>PLYG01000106.1 GCA_003153335.1 Betaproteobacteria bacterium
AGCCGCGTTTTCACGATCACCATCACCGCTCCGCAGCACGAGCACAGGATCGGCGCCCGTTGCTTGAACCATGCCAGCGCCCGGCCAGGAGCGAACTTCAGCAGCAGGTGCAGCAAGGCGATCAGGCGCTTGCAGTTGGGATGCAGAAAGCCGAAATTGCGCGGCCGCCGGAAGCCTTTGGGCAACACATGCTGCAGTACCAGCCACAGAAAATGCGCGCCGGCAACGGTGCGCTGTTCCATCTTCCCGGTCTTGGCGTCGCGATAACGGAAGCGCACCTGGCCATGGTCGCAGGCGACGATATCCTTTTCGGCGATGACGCCCCGATAAAGATAACGCCCCAGGTAGATGAGTGCCGGCTCGCCGCTGCCGACCGCTTGGCAATCCACCACCCATGCTTTGGGGTAGCGCTCGGGCAGCGTCAGTCCGGCGGCGGCGAGGGCGGCCAGCAGCTTCGCCCGGAAGACTTTGGCCAGTGCCTGGTGGTTGAACAGGTAGCCGCCCTTGGCCGTGCGCCGTTTGGTCCGCCATAGCTTGCGCGCGGCGTCGAGCGCGGCCGCCGGCATGACCAGATGGACATGGGGGTGATACTCCAGCCGCCGCGTGTTCGTATGCAACACCGCGATGGCGCCGGGCGTGCCCTGCAACTGTTTGTCATTCTGGCTGAACGTGCGCACTGTCTCCCAGCTGCAACGCAGCAGTAGATCGTAGACCACGCTCGGCTGCGCCCAGGCCAAGGGCCGGAATTCGGCCGGCAGGGTGAAGGTCATCATGAAATAGTCGGCGGGCACCTGCTTCTGCAACTGGCGCTCCAGCCATTGCTGACTTTCATGATGCTGGCAGTGCGGGCAGTGGCGATGGCCACAGGAATGCGGCACCAACTGCTGATGCGGGCATGCGGTACATTGGACCTGCAGCTTGCGGCTGGCTTGGGTACGGCACTGCTGTATCGCCGCCAGTGCCCGATAGTGCTCCGGCCGCAGGCGGTCCCGGTATTGCGTTAGCAAGTCCCCCTCGAAGGTGGTGATGACGGCAGCCAGGCGGATCATTTGACCCGCCCCCAGGTGATGCTGAAACCATCCATCAGACCGTTGATGCGGTCAATGGCGTGCTGCTTGGTCTGGTCCGTCAGATGGGTATAGCGGACGGTGGTCAGAATGGAATGATGGCCGAGGATCTTCTGTACCTCGATGAGATCGATGCCGGCCTCGATCAGGTGCGTGGCATAGGCATGGCGCAAGCAGTGGGGAGTGATCTTTTTTTTAGACCGCAGGCCGCCACCACCTGATGCAAGGCGGTCTGCACGCCACCACTATCCATCGGGGTCGTGGCGGTGGCCGCCCCCTTCACCCCGCCGTGGCGGCTGGGAAACAACAGCAGTGGGTTGCGATGCACTTGCCAGAAGCGCTGCAAGACCTGGTACGTCGTTTGCGGCAGGGGCACCAAGCGATCCCGATTGCCCTTGGCGTTGCGGATATGCACACGCGCACGCGCCGCATCGATATCCCCCACTTGCAGCCGCAGCCCTTCGCCCAAGCGCAAGCCCAGGCTGTAGAGGATGAAGAAGAACACGCGGTAACTGACCATCCGGGTGGCGGCGAAGATCCGCTTGGCCTCCGCCACCGTGACGATGTCCGGCAAGCGCGTGCTCTTGGGGGGCCTGAGCAGACCGGGCGCCACCCAGGGTTTGCGCAACACATGCGCGTAGTAGAATTTCAACCCGTACAGATCAAGCTTGACCGAACTCCAGGAGTGCGAGGCCACCAACTCGGTGAAGTAGTCCGTCAGTTGCGGTTCGGACAGATTGTCAATTTGCTGATCAAAGCGCGCACCGATGCGGCGGATGGCGCGGGAGTAAGCCTCTATCGTCTTCGGCCGCAGGCCTTTGAGCTGCAGGTGTTGCAGATGCGTCTGGTAGTTCTTATCGAAGTGAGCCTTGGTCGCTGCTTCCATCTTGGAGTAACCTCATGGTTTGTCGTCGAACAACCCCTCGGGTGAGGGGCTGAGGTTACATAGTGAGCGCAAACGATCGCCATGGGTTTCTCCGCGTAGCGGCTTCGTCCAACCCGTCGCTCAACGCGGACGTCCCGCATGCGGGTTCCCGGTTAGCTAGTTGCGTTAGCCCTCATCACGATGACGGTGGCGGCACATGAACACTTGGAGCGTAACGACATCGGCCGATGAAGTGAATGGGATCGCCGAGAATGCTGCGGCGATATCAACGCTCGTATCCCACGTTTCGCTCGCGCTGAAAGAGGCCGAATCGCTCAGCCGCATTTGGGAAGTGTCGGAGAAGTGGCCTTCAGTGGGTCGCGCGATAGTTCAGTTCCGCGTGAGTACTCAGCTCTTCGAAGCCTTCTTTAACTCCGCGATCGGTTACCGGGCAATGTTTCGCCGTGGACCTCGGATAGGTAGCGCCACAAACGCTGCACTCGTCGCCTCGCTGGACGAGCTGCTCTCAGGCTCGCTGCCGGAAGCGGTAACGGCACACCTGGTCGAGATTGGTCCCAAATGGATAGGTCGCACAACAGTTCCAAAATCGGAGTTCTTGCGCTCGCTAGATCCGAGCCTTGCGAAGGTTTGGTACAGCACCGCCGAGGTTCGTCCGAATGGTGAAATTCGGCTGATGCCGACCGGTGTTTCGGATCGAAAGATTGATGTCGGGCTAGAGTACGACTGGGCGGAGATTCGCCAGAATCCTGAGGATTGCGTCCTTGAGGCTAAGGGGGCGTTCGTCGGTCCATGCGGCCTATTCCAACTCAAAGATCCAGAGTTGCGAGCCCGTACTCTATCCAGCAAAGGGCAGGCTTAATGAGGCGTAACCCGGCGTTCAACCGGACGCCCCGCCTGCCGCACTTCGTGTGCGCAGTCGGGTCGCCGGTTAACTTGTTTCGTTAGGCCCTCACAGGAGGTATTTGTGTCGACATTCAGAGATCTCATACGCGACTTTCTATCACCAGACGGCGCGGAGGTAAGTCTAGGCTTCTTGAAGGCGAAGTACTCCGACGCTTCTAGACCAGCCATAGTTAAAGTACTCGCCACGCTGAGAGGTACCCATACATTTTTCACTCACTCGAAGACTTACTCGCTGATTTTCGGAAAGAAGTGCGGAGGTTGAATAATGAAAACCGTAATACTTGATGTCCGCTCACCGGACGACGCCATGTCCGATATCTTAGCCACGCTAAAATCGGGGAAGGCCCAGAAGTCAGCTCGCATCTCGTTCGCCACGCCCGAGCTTCTTTGGAAAGTTCTCACTGCAAAACGCTGGGAACTACTCAAGGCGCTATGTGGGGCTGGGCCCGTTTCCATTCGGGAGGCAGCCCGTAGAGTAGGACGAGACGTAAAGGCAGTCCATACCGACGCAACGGCTCTGCTTGTGGCCGGTGTTCTTGATCGCACGGCCGAGGGACAGATCGAATTTCCGTACGACGCTGTGAAAGTGGAGTTTTTGCTCCAAGCAGCCTGAGCGGTGGGGCATAACCGGGCAGCCAAGCGGACGCGCATCGGCGGGGCACACCTGTGCACTCCCCGAGCATCCGGCGCGCCGTTGCGCGCCGCTTACTTTGTGCGTTAGCGGACAGAAACCTCTCGGCGTAAAATGGACACGTTATCGTATTGGAGCAACCAACATGACCGCCAATCTTTCTGAACTTGAACAGCAGGCGCGAGCGCTTTCGCCTGAAGACCGTGCTCGGCTTGCGGAGATACTCCTTGAGTCTTTGCGAGGCACTTCACTTTCGGACATCGAGGCAGCTTGGAACAGCGAGATTGAGCAGCGCGTTGCGGCATACGATCGTGGTGAGCTGGAAAGCTTTTCGGCTGAGGCCGTGTTCGCCGAGGCAACGCGTTTGGCGCGGTGAGGCAAGCGCGTGTAGTTGCACCGGCGCGCGAAGAGTACTTGGCGGCGATTGACAAGTACAATCAGGCGCAACCTGGATTGGGGGTGCGGTTTGCGGCCCCGGTCGGAGCAGCGACTACGCGAGCACTTGCCTTTCCGCTGGCTGGTACTATGGGCATGTCGAATACTCGGCGTGTCGTACTTACAGAATTTCCTTACTCAATTATCTATCGACCCGAGGCTGAGGGAATTGTCATATTCGCCATTGCACATCAGTCGCGTCTCCCCGGTTATTGGCGTGGCCGAGCATCTGCCCGCTAACAAGTTGTGCCATCGGACGGTCTTCAGCCGCCGCTGAACGCCAACGTGTGCGCAGGGTATGGCGCGTTACTTCGTCGGTGCAAGTCCGATGGTCAGGTTTTGCCGCACCTGCGGTGCGTCTAACCCCGCTACGCAGAGCCGAAGGCAAGGAGAAGGGCCCGGTGGCTGGGATGAAGCTGGAGTTGGCGCGGTCGGAAACGACGCTCCGGTTGGCGTGCTGGGGCGGTATGCCCAGCACATTGACTAATCTGCCGAACCGCCGGATACGTGACCCGTACGTCCGGTGGTGTGGGAGAGGGAGCCGTGAGGCTTTCCCCTATCCCAAATAGAGCGCACAAAACGCGTCCGTTTTTCTGTCGGAGTACCATTGCATCATGACTCCAACGGTTCTCATGAGAAGATCCCTACCGCTTTTACTTCTTCTCAAGAGAGGAGCCGAGAATGCACGTTCACGTGCACGGCCCGCGTGGAGAAGCCAAATTCTGGCTGGAGCCGGCCATTTCCTTGGCTCAGAATTACGGGTTAAGCACCCAACAAATCGATGTCGTCCTCCGAGTCATTCAGGAGCATGAAGATGAAATCCGCAAAGCTTGGAAAACGCAGTTCCCCAGTTGAGGTTACAAATGTCTCTGTGCACGGATTCTGGATTCTCATCGAGAACAAGGAACATTTTTTGTCTTTCGAACAGTTTCCTTGGTTCAAAGATGCAGCTATCGCTCAGCTTGTGAATGTTGAGTTACAAAGTGCTCAGCATTTGTACTGGCCAGATCTAGATGTTGATCTCTCCGTCGAATCAATAAAATTTCCTGAGCGCTTCCCCTTGGTAAGCAAAGTGCGCTCTAACAAGCCGTTGCAACGGACGCGCCTAAAAGCGGCGCGCCGTTGAACGGCGACGTTGGGCCATTCTCCAGAGTAGCACTTGTCAACAGCTCAGCAAGCATATTCCACAATGCTGGAGGAGATGATGTCTAAGCCTGAGGCAGAAGATAGCAAGTTGACCGGCCAGGTGGCGATCGTTACCGGTGGAGGGCGCGGCATCGGCCGTGTGATCGCCCAAACACTGTCCAGAGCTGGTGCCAAGCTCGCCGTCACTGCTCGCAGCCGTGATCAACTCGACGAAACGGTTCACCTCATTCAGCAGCAGGGTGGGCAGGCGATTTCATTCGCCTTGGATGTGACGGATCAACTGGCGGTTGAGCAAATGGTGAGCGAGACGGCGCGGCAATTGGGCCCGGTTGATCTCCTGGTGAACAACGCGGGCATCGCTGGTGAAGAAGGTCCGGTCTGGGAGGTGACCGCTGCTGACTGGTGGCAGGTACTGGAGGTCAATCTGCGCGGGCCATTCCTATGTGCGCGTGCTGTGCTGCCAGGTATGGTCGCACGACAGCGCGGCAGGATTATCAACATTGCGAGCAATGCGGGTATCCGCCCATCCGCCGGCTACTCCGGCTACTCGGTCAGCAAAGCCGCTCTTCTCCGGCTAACTGATTGTCTTGCGGAAATGACCATGACGCATGGCATCAGCGTCTTTGCAATTAGCCCAGGTCTGGTGCGAACGGCCATGACGCAAGATATGCCTGCGTGGAAAGACGTGCCTGATTCAGATTGGGTACCTGTCGAGCGGGCGAGTGAATTATGCATGTTCCTTGCCACAGGTAAAGCCGATCGTCTCTCGGGACGATACCTGCATGTACTTGATGACATTACCGAATTGGTCCAGCGGGCCGACGAGATCCTGGCGAATGATTTGTATGCCTTGCGTCTCCGTAAGTAGTGTTCACGAACCACAGCCCAACAATCGCATGCAGCCGACTCGCCTCCTCTGCGCTACCCAAGCCACCCCACCATGCAACTCGTCTGGCCTTCTGCTGAGCACCTCTCAAGCTATGTCATTGCACTCGAAAGCGGCTGGTCCGCCGACAACGTGCGCGGCGGAGTCGCGGCGCGCGAAGAACTCGCGAAGATCAATGCGGACCCGGTTGCGTTCGTCAGCAGTCTGGTAGACCGCGAAGCGAAGGGTTCGCCCGTGACGCTCCCGGACGGATCTGTCGTCCCTCGAATCCCCGGGTATCACCGTTGGTTGTGGGATGGGGAGTTCTGTGGAAGCATCGGCTTCCGTTGGCAACCAGGTACCACCGCCTTACCTCCACACTGCCTTGGTCATGTCGGCTACGCGGTGGTGCCATGGAAGCAAGGAAAAGGCTACGCCACGCTTGCACTTCGTCTGTTGCTTCCGGACGCAAAGGCAGAGGGCTTGCCGTTCGTCGAAATCACCACAGACCCGGAAAACATTGCGTCGCAGCGTGTAATTCAAGCCAACGGTGGGGTGCTCGTAGAACGCTTCACCAAGCCGCCGCAGTTTGGCAGCGCACCGGGCCTGCGCTTTCGCATCCCTCTCGAATGATGGACGTGCCGCTAACCCTTCCATCGAACGGACACAAAACGGCGGGGCACAGGTGCGTGCTCCGTCTGGCGCCGTGCCGCCGTTGTGTGCCGCTCATGTCACGCTAATGTCCCCGACACCTGTCCATCGCGATCGATCAGCAAGTACGGCAACCCCTGCGTGCGCAGATACTCGGCGGCGCCGTCCTCGTTGAGCATCGCAATCGTCGAACAGCTCCCCGCGACCGTGCATAGTGACGCGACGATACTGACCGATTGCGGACCGTCGACCGGCCAGCCGGTGCGTGGGTTGAGGATGTGGCAATAGCGCTTGCCGTCGCGGACGAAAAAGCGCTCGTAGTCGCCGCTGGTGGCAAGCCCGCCGTCGCGCAACTGCAGATGGGCGATCGTACGCGCCGGATCGCGCGGATGCGTGATGCCGACAGTCCACGGCCGGCCGTCGGGGTGCGCGCCGATGATGCGCAGGTCGCCGCCCAAATTGACCAGCCCGTGCCGAATCCCCAGAGCGCCGGCCGTGGTAGCGGCGCGATCCGCGGCATACTCCTTGCCGATGCCGCCGAAGTCGATTTCCATTTCCGGCTCGAGTGCGATCGTGCCGCTGCCGCGGCGCACGCGATTCCAGCCGATGCGTTCGAGCACGCTTTGGAGTGACGCGGGATCGGGCAGGACGCCACCCTTGAAATCCCACACGCGGCGCAGCACGCCGGAGGTAATGTCGAACAGGCCGCCGCTTTGCCGCCAGCACGCGTCGGCATAGTCGAGCAAGGCGGCGGTTTCGGCATCGATGGCAAGCGGCGCGCCACCGGCGCCGCGGTTGATCGCGGTGAGTATCGAGTCGTCGCGATAGCGCGAGTATTTCGCCTCGAGCCGTTCCACCTCGTCTTGCACGGCCGCGAACGCGTACCGTGCTTCGTCCGCATTGCCCGAGTAGAGCTGCACTTCGGCGGTGCAGGCCATCGCAGCGAACGTGTGGCGATATAACTCCATCGGAGCGTGCCGCGCAGCCCGGCTAGAAATTCTTGCCCAACCCCACCTGGTAGAACTGTGCCTTCAATGGCAACAGGTCAGTTCCGCTGTTGCCGCCACCGATCAGGCTGTGCCAGTTGCTGCGCTGTTCGTAGTATTCAGCCTTGAAGTCGACTCTCCAGCCGTCGGCGAACAACTTGCCGAGCTTGATTCCTGGGGTGAGGGCGCCGAATGCGGACAGGCGTTGATCGGCTGAATAGGATTGTCCGGGCACAAAGCCCACCGGGAACGGCGGGCCGTAATAAAAATCCGCGGCGCTCTGCGTGGTGTAGCGCAGGCTGGGCGTGACGGTCCAGCTGCCGACCTGCTGCACCCATTCGGTCCCCAGCGTGATGGCGCGGATGCCGAACGTATCGCGGTAGTAGCGGGCCGACAGGCGTAGCGTCGCGTCGAGCGATGACACGTAGTGATTCCAGCGCGTCAGCCAGGCGAGCTGATCGCGGTAATCGGGGCGCACGTCGATGGCCTTGTAGGGATCGTCGTAGTAGCCGCGGCCGACCGAGTACGTCAGGTTGGATTGCACGATGTCCTGGGCGGTGAGCACCTGCGTGATGCCGGCCAGCATGTCGGTCGTGCGCTTGCTGCGTCCTCTTGCGACAAAATTTACGCTGTCGATGTCGTCGGATGCGTGGCCGACGCCGAAGGCGAGGGTCGTGTTGTTGTTTTCCGACGCAATGCGCACATCGAGGTTGAAGGCCCGCGAAACATAGTCATGCTCGGTCGAGTACGCAAAGCCCACGCCGACCGCCGCGCGCTCGAAGTACCGGGTGAGTTTCAGGTCGCCCGCCTTGCGCAGATCGTTGACGCCCAGCCCCGAGGCGCCCGACAGCGTGTTGTGATAAAGCGGCGAGGCGCCCGAAATCGAGTCCAGCACAAACGAGCCCTCGAGCGCGTAGTTGCCTTCGAGCGGCATCAGTACATGGAAGGACGGGGCACTCACCCGCATCCGTTCCGCGCCCGGTTGGTAGTCGCGATAGTAGAGATACTTGAGATCGACAGACCCCTGCTCGGGCGCACTCTCCGCGTGCGCCGGGATCGCCGTCGTCGCCGCCAGGCCCGCGGCGAGCCCGGGCAAGGCTAGCGCTGCGGAAAGCAGAGAGGCGGCGGCGTTCCGGCCTTCGCCTGTCTTGTCGCGCTTGTCGTTCGAGGTGGGCATCGTTTTCCCTTTTGCACCTGGCCAGTTCGGACTCAATTGCAGCCGCAACCGCCGCCGCCGACGCCGTAGCCGCCGGACGCGTTTTCCTTGCTGTTGTAGATGTGCTGGGTGAAATGATCGTCCAGCGTATCGACAGAGAAGCTCATCGCCGGTTTGGCCAGGTCGCCTTTTTCCCAAGGCTGAACCGGCTGCATGGCGCAGCCGGAGAGCAAAAGGACGGCGGCGGTCAGCAGCAGTCGCTGCATTGCGGATTGGCACATAGTGTCTTCCTCAGCAACTCTGTCGCGGCGCAACGCCCTGCCGCGAACACCACATTCATCAGTTGGCGCGCAGTGGAAGTGCCGCGCGTATTCTGGCTTCCAGCTCGTCCCGTTCTTCATCGCGAAATCCCGCATGGACAAGGAGCACTCGGCCCTGCGGGTCGATCAGCACCGAGCTGGGCATGCCCTTGATCGCATAGAGCTTCGGCGCCGTCCCCTGCGGATCATACGCAATCGTGAACTTGGCGGGGACTTGCGCCAAGAACCGGTCGGCATCCGGGCGTCTCTGGTCGACGTTGACGCCCAGAACCACCAGCCCGCCGGGTCCGTACTTTTCCTGCATTGCGTTCATCCACGGAAACGATAGTCGGCACGGCGCGCACCAGGAAGCCCAGAAATCCAGATAGACCAATTTGCCGCGCAACCCGGCGAGTTGCAGCGGCTTGCCGTCCGCACCCGCCAGCGTGAAATCGGGCGCGGGTTGCCCGGCTTCAAGCGCGAATGCCAGCGGCAGAACCAGAACGCAGCAAAGTGCTACGAGTGATTGGGTCCACCGTCGCAGCGGGAGTTTGTAAGGTGTCGCGCGCATGTCAGGACATTAGCATAAAAAGACTTGGCGGCGCAGTCGAATACTCAGTGGCTGTCCGTGCCCCAGACTTCCTTTAACCGCGCGTCCCTGCCGCAACCGGTCCGGTAGAGTTTGTAGCGCAGCGGATTCTTCATGTAGTAATCCTGGTGATATTCCTCCGCGGGGTAGAACGTCGTCGCCGGCACGATTTCGGTCACGATGTCGCCCTTGAACGGTTTGGATTTTTCGAGCGTCGCCTTCGACGCGTCGGCCACGCGCTTCTGCTCCGCATCATGGACAAAAATCGCCGTCCGGTACTGGCTTCCGTGGTCGCAAAACTGGCCATCCTTTTGCGTCGGATCGACGTTGTGCCAGAACACGTCGAGCAGCTTCTCAAAGCTCACGCGCTTCGGGTCGTATTCCACCTGCATCGCTTCGGCGTGGCCGGTCGACCCGGCGGACACTTCCTGGTACGTCGGGTTGACCTTGGTGCCGCCCGTGTAGCCGGACGTGGTCGAAAGCACGCCGTCGAGCTTGTCGAAGGGTGGCTCCATGCACCAGAAACAACCGCCGGCAAAGGTAGCCTTGGCAGTTGTCGCAGGCGGAGTCTGCGCGCAAACGTTACCCAGGACAGCGGCACCCAGAAACAGCATAGCGAATAGTCGTTGCACTTGCGAACCTCCGTTTGTGTGAAGTCAGAACCTTGGTCGATGCAGCATCAGGAATCTGACAACGATTGCATCATACTGACTTAAACAGCGCGAGAACGGCTGATCCGCGCAAATTCCCAATGCAATGCCGCGGCGGCCACCGCGAGGCTGGCGACCTGCGCCCACCAGAACCCGGTCGCCCCCAGCGGCGTTGCGGGCCACCACGCGGGCCACGGCGCGAACGCGAGCACATAACCGGCGCCTAAGCCTATGCCCCACAGCGCGAACGCATAGATGAACATCGGCACCAGCGTCTGCCGGTAGCCGCGCAAAGACTGGGTGGCACTGCATTGAATGGCATCGAACCAGTGAAAGACTATCAGAATCGGAAAGAGTTCGAACGCGATAGCCGCAACGTCTGAATTGCTGGTGTACAGGCCGATGATCGCATCGCGGAACAGCCAGACCACCAGGCAGATGACGCTCGCGAAAGCGATGGACAGACGCATGCCGTCGTGCGCGATGCTGCGCGCCTCCGCCGGCCGCTTGGCGCCCAGCGCCTGGGCGATCAGCACCTGGGTACCGATCCCCAGCGACAGCGGCAGCATGAACAGCAGCGCGGCCAGATTCGACACAATCTGTTGCGCGCCCGACACCGTCGCGCCCAGCCGCGCCAGGAACAGCGCCATGAACACGAACGCCGTGACTTCGATCAGGATCGACCCGCCAATGGGAAGACCCAAGCGCAGGATGCCGGCGACGGTGGAACCGTCGAACCGCCAGCTCCCCGCCCAGATGTCGTAACGGCGGTAGGCCGTGCCGTACCACAGCGTGGCGGACGCGAGGCCCAGCATCAGCCAGTAGATGATGGCGCTGGCCACGCCGCAGCCCGGGCCGCCCAGTTCCGGGAGGCCCCACGCGCCGTGCACGAACCCATAGGAGAGCGGGATCTTGCACAGCAGCGCCGCCACATTGATCGCCATCACCGCGCGCGGACGCGCTACCGCGGGCGCGAACGCGTAGAACACGCGCGTGAGCATCAGCGCCGGCACGCCGCAGGCGAGCGCCTGCAGGTAAGCGCGGGTGAGCGGGCGCACGCTGTCGGGGATTTGCGCGAACCGCAGAATGGCGTCCGGAAACGCGAAGGCGATGACAACCGGAACCGCGAGCGCGAGCGCCAACCAGGCGCCTGCGCGCACCTGGGGCCCGATGGCGCGCGGCTCTTCCGCGCCGAAATGACGGGCGATGATGGGCGACAGGCCTTGCAGCACTCCCATCAGCGGAATGAATACGCTGGCCCAGATCGCCGACCCGAGACCGATCGCGGCGAGATGATCGGCCTTGTAGTGGCCGGTGATAATGGTGTCGGCCACCGCGTTGGCCAGCACCGCGATCTGTGCGACATAGATCGGCGTGGAAAGGCGGATGATCGCCGCGAAGTGCCCCGACGCCATCAGGGATCGGATGCTTACGATCGGGCGCTCAGTTGGGTGCGGAGCGTCTCGATGCGCGCGCGGTTGACGCCGAAGTCGCTTCTCCCCAGGCGCGCGGCGCTGCGCACATGAATGACGTCCACGCCGCGGTCCAGCAGGCATTCCAGATCGTCGATAAAACCCAGCAATTTGCTGGAGCATTCGGCGTGCAAATAGCCGTCGGCCCGGGTCACGATTTCGACGCCGGGCAGCGCGCGGACCAACTGCACCAGCCGCGTCCATGTTCCTTCGGAATCGCCGTGGCAGGCCAGCGGCGCGATGTAGTGCGCGGCGTCGGTCGCGGGATCGGTCTGGCTCGACACGGCATTGGGGGTGCGCGGCGCGGGCTTGAGCTTGCCGTCGCGCGCGCCGAGGTCGCTGGGGCGAATACCGGGGAAGAGGCGCATGGGATGATTCCTTCAGGTGGCGAGCAATGCCGCGATGTGTTCGCGCAGCTTGTCGGCGCCGGTGAAATGATGGACCTGGAAACCAACGGTCGCGGCCGCATCCGTGTTCTTCGCGCTGTCGTCGATGAACAGGGTCCGGGCCGGCTCGAGCCGGCACTGCTCGATCGCATGCCGGAAAATCGCCGCGTCCGGTTTGATCAGTCCGATCCTGCCCGAAACGACGATGTCCTCGAACCAGTTCAGGAATTCGAATTTTGCCTGCGCATGATGAAAGGTGTCGGCCGACCAGTTAGTCAGCGCATACAGCCGGAATCCGCGTTCGCGCAATTGGCGAAGAATATCAACCGTTCCCGGCACGGCACCGCTCATCATCGCCGGCCATTCGTCGAACCAGCGCCGTATCAGTCCCTCGTGTTCCGGGTGCGCGGCGATGCGCTCGGCCAGTCCCACATGCGCGGGCTTGCCGGCGTCCATCGTGAGATTCCATTCGGGCGGGCACACGTGGGTCAGGAAGTGATCCAGCGCCGCCTCGTTGCCGGCGAAGTGGCGCGCGAACAAGTAGCGCGGGCTCCAGTCGATCAACACGCCTCCCAGATCAAACAGGAAGGTGTCGATGGGAGCGGGTGCGGGGTTGGTCGCTATGGGCATTGATGGGTGTGAATTGGATGTAGGCGCTCGGCTGCGGGCTCCCGCACGCGCGCATGATGCGGCGAGCGGCTATTGTCTGGGACCGTTTGTTGCCTGCCACGCGGCTTCGAGTTCCTTGTCGGACTTGTAGTGCGGGACGCGCAAAACCAATCGCTTGTAACGCTGGACGATGGCGATGCTGCCTTCGACTTCGTCCGTCCAGTAGCGCTGCGCCAGCCGCAGATTGGCTTCTTCGTCCATCACAAAGTAGCGGCGCGCCGCAACGCCCCCGAACATGTACAGCCTGCCGTCGATGATCTTCCATGTATCCGGCTCGCCCCCCCAGGGAATCGCGTACACCATGCTGTTGGCGCAGTAGCCGCCGAACATCGGCACGTACTTGAGTGGATTTTTCATGAACGCGAACCGGTTCTCTTCATTCACGAAGCGATACGTGACGCCATCGAAGTCCGTCTTGAATGCGGGGTCGCCCAGCATGGGCTTGTCTGCGGCGAAGTAGGCGACCGGGTCGTGGCCCTTGAGCATCAGGCGCGGGTCGGCGCCATCGGAGGTCGTGTCATAGGGGCCGGTGCCCCGGGCCAGTCCGGCAAATGCGAACAGCAACGCGACGACGGCAAGGAAGCGGGAAGGGTGGATGGCGTCGATCATCCTTTTAGTCCGCGGTGAACCCCGACGCCCTGACCACGGCGCCCCATTTGACCCAGTCGCGGCGAACCACCGCGGCGAACTCTTCGGGCGTGCTGCCGATCGGCTCCATGTTGAGATTCGCGAGCTTGGCACTGACCTCGGGCGCATTCACCGCCCGGTTGATCGCGGCCGCGTATTTGTCCAGCACCGCTTTGGGTGTCGCGGCCGGGGCGAAAAAGCCGAACCAGGCGTCACCCTGCACATTGAAGCCTTCTTCGCGCATGGTCGGAATTTCCGGCATCGCGCCGGAGCGCTTCGATCCCGCGGTGGCCAGGATACGCAGCTTGCCGGCCTTGTGGTATTCGGACAAATCGCCCATGGCGTCAAATGCCGCGGGAATCATCCCGCTGATCAGTTCGCTCTGGTACGCCGCAGCGCCCTTGTACGGGACGTGCGTGAGTTCGATGCCCGCCTCGCGGGCGAGCAACAGGCCCAGAAAATGCGGCAGCGTGCCGGCCCCGGACGTGGCATAAAACGCCTTGTCCTGGTTGGCCTTGGCCCAGGCGATGTATTCCTTCAGGTTCTTCGCCGGCGTGCTGTTGGCGACCGCGATCGCCAGATGCAGGTTGACCGCGAGTGAGAGGGGCGCGAAATCCCTCAGCGTGTCGAACGGATTCGACTTGTAGGCTTGCGGTGCGACCACGACGGTGCCGATCGGCGCGAGCATGATCACGGAGCCGTCCGCCGGCGAATTCTTCAGCGCTTCGGCCGCGATGCGACCCGTGGCGCCCGCGCGATTCTCGACGATCACCGGTTGCCCCAGCGAATCCTTGAGCTTGTCGGCGACCAGCCGCGCGACCACATCGGCGGTGCCGCCGGGTGCGAAGCCGACCAGGATGCGGACGGGCCTGTCCTGGCCAAGCGCGCCGCCCGCGAGTTCGAGCACAGCGAGCAGGATTCCGGCAATACGCAACAGCGAGCGGGGTGCGAAGCGGTTCATGGCGATCTCCTCGGGTGGCCGGTGGTTATTGTCGATTGGCCGGGTCATGCGTTGCGCGCATTGTGGACCCACATTATACGTGGCCGCCCGGTCATCCCGCCACGGCGCGCACGGCCGGATTCATTCCCGGTCAGAGCTGAATCTCATCGAACGCGACGCGCGCCGGCACGTCGGGCGCCACCCACATGACAAGTCCCGCCAGGTCCATGACGACGCCGGCAACAGTTTCGATGCGCACCTCCTGTGGCAGGGTGGGGTCCGGGAACCGGCAGACCGCGAACGCTCCGCCCGAGGTGTCGCGCAGCAACGCGACGATGTCGTCCTTGCCCAGCGGCGCCCGCGCCGCATGGTCGAGCGCGCAGGCTAGCCGCTGCTCGGTCGAGGCGAGCGGAGTGAGCGCTGCGGCGTGCAAGGCTTGCCCCGTATCCAGGAAATGGTTGGTGTGCGCGAGCGTGCCGCTTCGCGGCGCGAGAACGGCGACACTGCGGGGCGAGAGTTCGATGCTGGCGGCGTGAGCACCGCGATCGGCGACCAGGATGTTGGAGGAGGCGCCATGCTTGAGCGAACGCGCTGTCGCGCTCGCCGCTGCGACATCCGCGCAACCGAGCAGATGCCGCAGCAGCACATGCACCGGTACGCCGGGCGCCTGGCCGTCGTCGACCGAGCGCAGGATGTTCAGACAGACGCCCAGCCCGCGGTCGTTCAAGCCGATTTTCGCGAGCATCCCTGCTTCGGTCAGCGTGAGCAACTGCCGACCGTGCTCATCGGTCACGCGCAGCAACACCAGCGCCGCGCGTTGCGCGCCGATCCAGTCCCAGTTCTGCGCCAGCCACGTCTTGCCGTCGCGGCTGGCTGCCGGCAGCACGGCGAGCGCCGTGCATTCGCCCCAGTCGGCCACACCGGCGGCGCGGTTGCGTTCCCGGGCTGTCGACCATGCCGGCGAGGGCTCGGCCGGATACGTGGGCGGCAGGATTTCGGTGCGCGCATTCAGCGCCAGGATTTCCAGCTCGGCCACGCCCGCGCCTTCGGCGATGCCGGTCATTTCTTCGAGCAATGCGGGGGAGGTCGCCGCAATCACGTCGCGATAGCGTGCGGCCTTCACCTGCGCCTCGCCCCACGTGAGCCCGCAAAAGGCGAACAACCGGGCGTAGCTGGCGATGCTGTGCTGGATGCGGTCGCGGGCCTGCGCGCCGTATTGTCGCCCGCGCTCGCGCGGCGCGCCGGCGGTGGCTATGATGGGGAACATTCGAGAGGTCAATTCAACAGGTTGGTTCCGGACATTGTAGCGAAGTTGGGCGGGCCCGCACGCATATCGTCCGGTGCCGCCGAACACCCATGCTAAGATTTGGTTCCGCTGCACCTCTTCCATTGCGGTCGATGCCGCCTCGCTTCCGGAACACAAAATAATGGCTCCAGCATGACGCCGCGCGAAGCGTGGTACGCCGGTTTTCGCGAAGCCTTTGGGGCACCGGCATGGGTGCTGGGCGTCGGCTTCATCGGGTTCGGCTCGCTGGCGCAAAGCCAGGGCCTTTCGATGCTGCACGCGGCGCTGTCCACGGTGACCATCTGGGCGCTGCCGGGACAGTTGATCCTGGTCGAAATGCACACCCTGGGCGCGCCGTTCGCGGCGATTCTGCTTGCGGTTGTTTTCTCGTCCTCGCGATTTCTGCCCATGGCGGTGACGCTGATGCCGCATTTGCGCGCGCCCGGCGTGCCGACATGGCGCTATTACTTTGCCGGCCAGGTGCTGGCGATGACCTCGTGGGCCGTTGCGATGCGCCACATTCCGGATCAGGCGCGGCCGGTACGGCTGCCGTTTTTCCTGGGCTTCGCCATCACGATCTGGGCGGTGTCGCTCCTCTGCACCATCGCGGGTTACGCGCTGGCAGGTTCGCTGCCCGGGCCGCTGCGGCTGGCATTCATTTTTGCCAATCCGCTGTATTTCATCCTGATCCTCACTGCCGATCTGCGCGGGCGGATGGTGGTGCTGGCATTGGTATGCGGCGCTGTCGTGGGGCCGTTGATTCATCTCGCCTTGCCGGCGTGGAGCGTCATCGGCGGCGGACTCGCCGGCGGCACGGCCGCCTTTCTGCTGGGCCGCAAACATCATGACTGAGGACTTCTGGGGCCTGACCGCATTGGTGCTCGGCTGCGCCGTGGGCTCGTATGTCTGGCGCGGCCTGGGTGTCTGGGTCGCCGATCGCGTCGATGTCGAAAGCGACTGGTTCCGCTGGATTACCTGTGTCGCGTTCGCGATGATCGCCGGACTCGTGTGCCGCGTGATCCTGTTGCCGGTAGGCGAGCTGGAACAGACCTCGCTCGTTCGCAGGCTGGCGGGGGTTGCCGTCGCATTGATCGCGTTTCGGCTGGCGAGAAAGAGCCTGCTGGTGGGCGTCCTGGCCGGGGCGGCAACATTGCCGATCCTGGGCTTCCTGGGCTAGGGCTGAAACGCGCCTGGCTGAATCTGCGCCGGCACACGACTGTGCGGGAACATAGAGTGCAAGTCGCAGTCGAATGCATTGCCGCTTGCGACAGGAGAGATCGATGCGTACCCGGATTCTGCAGTGTGTGTTCCTGGCCAGTTGCCTGTTCTTTTCCGGCTGCGCCAACCTGACCAGCATACCGCCGGGCACGTCTGCCGCGGCAGTGGAAGCAAGCAGGGGCAAGCCGTTCCGGGTGTGGCCGGAAACCGGGGGCGGCGCGTCGTGGGAATACCCGCTCGGGCCTGAGGGCCGCTACACGTACATGGTGCGCGTGGGGGCGGATAGCCGCGTCACGGGCGTGGATCAGGTCCTGGGCTGGGACACGTTCGGGCGAATCACCATGGGCATGCCGGTGGCAGAGGTCGAGCATATGCTCGGCCGCCCCTACAGCAAGGTGACGTTTCCGCTGACCGGACAAACGGCGTGGGCGTGGCGGTTTGTCGAGACGGTGTGGAAGCGTTGCTTCTATGCTTACATCGGGCCGGACGGCAATCTGACCGGCACCGGCAGCCGCGACGAAGAATCCGGCGATCAAGGGATCGTCGTTGCAATCCCGTGCTGACCGCTGCGCCCGGCTATCTGCTTGCCGCAACTGGCAAACACTCTGGCACCTCCGGCACAAGGGCAATACGAACGAAGCCATCGACGGAGAATCTGCATGAAACTTTATTTCAGACCAGGCGCCAGCTCCCTCTCGCCCCACATTGCCCTGCGCGAAGCAGACCTCGCCTTTGATCTGGAAAAGGTCGACACCGTCACCAAGAAGACCGAGACCGGCGCGGATTACCTGGCGATCAACCCGAAAGGCTACGTGCCTGCGCTGCAACTCGACGATGGCCAGGTACTCACCGAGGTCTCGGCGATTGTTCAGTACATCGCCGATCGCGCCCCTGCCTCCAGACTGGCGCCGGCCGCCGGCACCATGGAACGCTATCGGCTGGCTGAATGGCTGAATTATATTTCGACCGAGCTTCACAAGAGCTTTGCACCGCTGTTCAGCCCCAAGGCGCCGGACGAATGGAAAGCGGTCGCCAGGGCGCAGCTAGTTGCGAAGTTCGGCTTCCTCGCCAAACAGCTCGATGGCAAACAATATCTGATGGGCGACACGTTTACCGTCGCCGACGGCTATCTGTTCAC
>PLYG01000583.1 GCA_003153335.1 Betaproteobacteria bacterium
GTCGCCGACGGCTATCTGTTCACCGTCCTGCGCTGGACGACCGCCGTCAAGATCGATCCGGCGCAGTGGCCGGTGCTGGCGCAATACGTCGAACGCGTCGCGGCGCGTCCGGCAGTCCATGCGGCGCTACTGGCCGAGGGTCTGATCAAGAGCTGAGTTAATTGGTGCCGTAGTTAATGGCACTAGCTCAAGCTTCGACCCATCTACGGGATATTGGCGCCTTACAGTAGCGCCATTTTCCTGTTCGGCACGGCGCGCGACGGTGATGCGCGCCGTGCCCGCTGCCTTCAGAACCTGCCAGTCTGGTAATCGGTGACAGCCTGCCGCAACTCATCCTGCGTATTCATCACGAACGGGCCGTATTGCGCGATCGGTTCGCCCAGCGGACGGCCCGCGATCAGCAACAGGCGCGCCGGTGCCTTGCTGCGGATGACTACGCCCGCCGCGCCTTTGGTATTGGCGAGTATGCCCATTTCACCGTTCTGTGCAGGACGCGGCGCGTTGGCTCCGGTACCGTTCGGATCACCGACCGTCACGGCGCCTTCGTAGACGTAAATGAAGGCGTTGTGGTCTTGCGGCAAGCGCTGTTCAAATTCGGCGCCGCCCGGCAAATGAATGTCCAGATAAATGGGCTCGGTTGTCGCGCGCGTCATTGCGCCGACGGTCCCCTGCGTCTCCCCTGCGATCACCTTGACGGTGACGCCCGCCGCAGTCGTCACCACCGGAATCGTTCCGACCGGCAGATCGCGATAGCCGGGATCGCACATTTTATCCTTGCCGGCCAAGTTGAGCCAGAGTTGAAAGCCGGCCATCATGCCATGGTCCTGCTCGGGAAATTCGGAGTGAACAATCCCGCGGCCCGCGGTCATCCATTGCACGCCGCCCGGCGCCAGCACACCCTCGCCGCCGTGATTGTCGCGATGACGTAACTGGCCTTCCAGCATGTACGTGACCGTCTCGAAGCCGCGGTGCGGATGATCGGGAAAGCCGGCAATGTATTCGTCGGGCTTGTCGGAACCGAAGGCGTCGAGCATCAGGAACGGATCGAGCCGGCGCTGCAGGTCCTGGGTCAATACGCGGGTCAGCTTGACGCCGGCGCCATCACTGGTTGGAACGCCGCGCACGATGCGTTCGATGGTGCGGGAGATGGGTTGGGTTGCCATGGCAAGTCTCGTTGAAAGAACCAATTGTAGTTGACGCCGGATTGGATGAAATCAACAGGCCTTGCTTCCCTCTTCCCCGGGGAGGCAGTATGCACAACTCAGGGTGCGAAGCGCTTGGCGACCACCGGGCTCTCGGCCCACTTGGCGTACGCCGCCGCATCTTCGGGAAGCAGCAGCCGTTCGGCGGCCAGCCGGTCGGCCGCCTTTTTCACATTGCCGACGAAATTGGCGTGCGTCCCGTAACGTTCCGCGAGTGACGGGCGCGGGTCTTTCCTGTTTTCGCGGTCGGTCTTGGTCGAGGCGAATTCGTGATAGCTGCCGTCGCGATCGCACAGCTCCCCTTCGGTGAACGGCCGCTTGTAGAGATTCCATCCGGTGTACGTGGCGAGCGGCACCACGATGTCGGGCAGGCGAATGCCGGCGACTTCGTTGCCATCGCCGTCGATCGCCGAGACCAGCGAGCGATAGGCCTTCGCCTGATCGGGTTTGGGATTGGTCCAGTCGCCAAAGAGCATCAGTTCATTGCCCAGTTTCGCCACCGCGAAGTCGGGAATCGCGGGAAACGCGAGCTTGTCGATCGCCACCAGCGTGCCGTCCTTGAATGTCGGCACGCGGCTGGAGGGCGGCGCCTTGCCCTCGCTGACCCACGCATCGAGCGCCACCACCAATGCCCGCAACGCCGGCGACGGGTCATGCGGATTGCGTTCGTTCACGCACGGTCCGAAGTCGGCCTTCAGGTTCGCGCGTCCGGCGTGCTGGGTGCCGGCGATCATGAACACGCGCGCGTTGGCCGGCAGTTCTACGTCTTGCTGTCCCAGCGGATCGGTGTGCAGCAGCGAGGCGCCCTTTTGCCAGTACTCGGTCGAAGTATTGGTCTCGATCAGGAGCGGGTCGAAGCCGTCGTTGCGAAACAGCGAGCCGCTGCGGCCGGAGACCGGGTCGCCCATGCTCGCGGTCGAAAACGGGAACTCGTTTTCCGGATAGAAATGGTCTTCGTGCTGGGTGTTGGTTCGCGCCGGTTCGCCGAACTCTTCGTTCAGGAACACGCGGCCGACACCGGAAATGTGGGCCAGCACGCCGTCGAACACCTTGCGCTGTTTTTCATCCTGGTTGAAGCCCTGGCTGATGTGATCGCGCAAGTACCGGCCGCTTTGCGAAATGCCGACGGCCAGCGCGGTCTTGACACCGGTGCGCGCGGGGTTCGCCGCGCCCTTGGCGTCCTTTTCGTCATAGCGCAGGAACGACACCAAGTCACGCGTCGCTGCAAACCCTATGCCAAGCACTTTCGGGTCCCGGGCCGGATACGTGAATTCATACAGCGATCCGACCTGCGGACCCGTGCCGTCGGGCCGCAGCTTGATGGTCCGCCCATTGACATAGTCCCAGCCGGTCGCCGGAATCTCCATTTTCGGATCGCTCTCGCGCCGGCGCACGGTGAGCCTCGCCTGCGACTGATCGGTGTTGGCTGCGTCGTAGAGCAGCGTGAATTCCTTCAGCACCGGGCCGCGCGTGGCCGACACCAGTTCCTCGCGTATGGTGCGCACGATCTGCTTGCCGTTGTCGGTGGCAACGGGCACTTTGATGACCATTCCGTTGTTGGTCTTCGGCGCGTCGGGATCCCAGCCGGTCCACGCGATGGTATAGCCCTGCCTCAGGAACAGCGCGTTGCCCGCGTCGGCGAGGGTCAGCGGATTGTTCGCGTTCTGCGGCAGTCCGCTGCCGTCCATCAGCCAGGAAAGCAAAAACTTGCGGCCGCGATTGGTCACCTCGAACAGGATCTTGCGATTGCCCTTCGCTGCATCGGCCGGGCGCAGCAGATCGAAGTCCACTTCGTATTCCACCATGCCGCGCGCGTTCGGTGGTGCGAATTCTAGATCGGTAATGATGGCGTTGAGCGGCA
>PLYG01000471.1 GCA_003153335.1 Betaproteobacteria bacterium
TGACCGGACCGATGCCCTTGAGGGTTTCCAGTTCGGCTTGTGTTGCGGTGTTGACATTGACGACAGCAAACGACATCGCCGAGAACAAAAACAGGACGGCGGCAAGCAACAGCTTTTTCATTAAAATCCTCCGAGGGAGAGTTGAACACGCCAGGGTGGCTTCCTGGTGGTCCCAACAACGCTTCGCTTATGTACGCGTCGACACGCGCCGCTCAGTCGGTCTTTAGTTCTTTGTCCGGGCCAGGGTCCGGACATATTCTGCCACACCTTGTTCCACCGGCGCGAAGGGAACCGCATAGCCCGCTGCGCGCAACCGTGTCAAATCCGCCTCGGTGAAACTCTGATACTTGCCTGCAAGCGCCGCCGGGAACGAAATGTACTCTATCCGTCCGGCGCTCACCCAGTCGGCCGCCGTGCGCGGCGGTCCATCGTGCAGCGCATTCAGCACCGCGACCGCGACGTCGTTGAACGACTGGGCCCGGCCCGTTCCCAGATTGAAGATTCCCGACGCCTCCGGATGATCGAGAAAATGCAGGTTCGCCTTCACTATGTCGTCCACGTGCACAAAGTCGCGCCGCTGCTCGCCGTTGCCGTAACCGTCCGACCCTTCGAACAACCGGACCTTTCCTTCGGCCTGGAACTGGTTGAAAAAATGCCACGCCACGGACGATCCCCGGCCTTTGTGCTGCTCCCTCGGCCCATAGACATTGAAGTAACGAAAACCGGCAATCTGGGCCGTGCGCTCGCGCAGCAGCCCGCGGACATACTGGTCGAACAGCGCTTTCGAATAGGCGTACACGTTGAGCGGCGATTCATAGGCACGTTCCTCCCTGAACGTCGTGCCGGCGCCGTACACCGACGCGGACGACGCGTACAGGAATGGAATCTCCTGTTCCTGACAATAGTCAACCAGCGACACGGAGTAGCGATAGTTGTTGCGCATCATGTACCGCCCGTCTGACTCCATCGTGTCCGAGCACGCGCCCTGATGCAGGATTGCGGACAGATCGTAGGTGAAGTCGCCTTCGGTCAGCCGGACGATGAACTCCTCCTTGTCCAGATAATCCGCGATATCGCAGTCGGCGAGATTGCTGATTTTTTCCGCGCGCGACAGGTTGTCCACGGCGATGATGTTGCGTTCGCCCCGTGCGTTGAGCGCGCGGACCAGATTCGACCCGATGAAACCGGCGGCGCCGGTGACCACGATATGCATGCCGAGTCCGTCCGCAAAAAGATGTGATTCTACGGGGTCAGGCCCGTAACCTCAAACGGTACGCGCTGGGTCACCGCGCACAGCAGTTCGTAGCCTATCGTTCCTGCGCAGGCAGCCACTTCATCCACCGGCAACGCAGTGCCCCACAATTCGACCGGCGCGCCTACCTGCACTGCCGGCAATCCAGTCAGATCGACCGCCATCATGTCCATGGAAACCCGGCCGACGAGCCGGGTTCGTTCGCCGGCCACCTGGACCGGCGTGCCGCCCGGCGCGTGCCGCGGATAACCGTCGGCATAGCCGCAGGCGATGATGCCTATGCGTTCGTGACGCTCCGCGCGATACGTGCCGCCATAGCCGACCCGCTCGCCCGGCGCCAGCGACTGGACCGCAATAATGCGGCTGCACAAGGACATCACCGGCTTGAGGCCGAGTCGCGCAGCAGTTCCCGCCTGGGTCGCAAAGGGGGACGACCCGTAGAGCATGATTCCCGGCCGCACCACATCGCCTCCGACTTCCTGGTACCGGATGACCCCGGCGGAATTGGCCAGCGAGACCGGCAAGTCGAACCGTTCGGCGACCCCGCGGAACAATGACATGGGTTCGAGCAAACCGTCAGGCTCGTCGGCCGAGGCAAAATGCGTCATCAGCGTCAACGTGCGCACAGCGTCTGAACCGCGCAGCCGCGACACGGTCTGCGCAACGCGCCCTGCAGATAAGCCCAGCCGGTTCATTCCGGTGTTGACCTTCACAAACACGTCAAGCCTGCGCTCCAGACGCGCCGCGCACAACGCCCGTACCTGCGCCTCGTGATGAACCACCGTGGCGAACCCATGTTCGGCCATGACGGGAAGCTCGCTCCCATCGAAAAACCCTTCGAGCAACAGGATGGGTTTGCGCCACCCCAGAGCGCGCAAATAGATTGCGGACTCGAGTTCGAGCAGGGCCAAGCCGTCCGCCGCGGCAAGCGCGGGCAACACGCGCGACAACCCGTGTCCATAGGCATTGGCCTTGACAACAGCAAAGACCTTGGCCGGTTCTGCCAGATCGCGCGCCAAAGCAAGGTTATCGGCCAGCGCGCCGAGGTCGACTACGGCTTTGATCGGACGCGCGGCAGGATGGAAGAAAGGAATCATCGTGGTCAGCGGACCATCGCGCCCGGCATTTGGCTGCACCGTGACAGGTGTGATATATACTCGCCAACCGATTATACAGAACAGTCCCCCTGGCACCGCCGGTTCCGGCTGGCCACCCCTCGATGAAACGCGGTTTTTACATCATTATGGCGGCGCAGTTTTTCTCGTCGCTCGCCGACAACATGCTATGGGTCATCGTGATCGCGGCTTTGCGCGGAATCAACGAGCCGCAGTGGATGGAACCGCTGCCCAAGCTTTTTTTCGTCGTCTCGTATGTGATTTTTGCGTGGTACGTGGGGGCCTTTGCGGATTCGATGCCCAAGGGCCGCGTGATGTTCCTGACCAACATCGTCAAGGTCATCGGCTGCTCCATGATGTTCTTCAACGTCCATCCATTGCTCGCCTATGCAGTCGTCGGCTTGGGGGCCGCCGCGTACTCCCCTGCAAAATATGGAATCCTGACCGAGTTGTTGCCGCCCAAGCAATTGGTGATCGCCAATGGGTGGATCGAAGGCCTGACGGTCGCCTCGATCATTCTCGGCATCGGATTGGGCGGGCAGCTGATCAACCCAAAAGTCACCCAGATGCTGCTCGATATCGACATTCCCTTCATCAATACCGGGATCGACACGCCGCCCGAGGCGTGGCTCTCGGTCATCGGCGGGCTCTACGCCGTGGCCGCCCTGTTCAATCTCAAGATCCCGGATACTGGCGTCGATCACCGGATCGCGAACAAGAATCCGTTGAATCTCCTGTACGAGTTCTGGCACTGCAACAGGCTCCTGTGGCACGACAAACTGGGACAGGTCTCGCTGGCCACGACGACGTTGTTCTGGGGCGCCGGCGCGACCATGCAACTGATGGTCGTGCGCTGGGCTGAAGTCACGCTGCATCTGAGCTTGTCCAACGCAACGCTGCTGCAAGCCGTGGTCGGCGTTGGCACCGGCGTTGGCGCCGTGCTCGCGGCGAAATACGTTTCGCTGAAGAACTCGCCCAATGTCATTCCCATGGGCATCGGCATGGGCCTGCTGGTGCTCGCGATCGTTTTCGTGCATAGCCTGCCCATAGCTGCGATTGTGCTGTTGCTCATCGGCGGCTGCGCCGGATTCTTCGTCGTTCCCATGAATGCATTGCTGCAGCATCGCGGACACATCCTGATGGGTGCTGGCTCCTCGATCGCGGTGCAGAATTTCAACGAGAATCTCAGCATCCTGGCCATGCAAGGGCTTTATGCAGTGCTGATTGCGCTACGCCTGCCGATCGTGTACGTGATCGTGATATTCGGCGCCTCGGTAGCGGGCATTATGTACCTGATCCGCCTGCGCCATCTGCGCAACGTGTGCCAGGACGATCTCTCGCACCTGATCGTTACCGACCCGCCCGACGATAAGGACTAGAGCAACACCGGTGCGTCCGGCAACTCGTTGTCCCCTGCTTCGGCCATTGGCGCGTTGGCGCTACGCGGGAAATGGACAGCCACAGACTGGCAGCCCAGCGCACTGCGCGGCTACTCACGTCAGCGCCGTGCTCAAGTACCCTTCTTCTGCGACTCGGGAGCCGGCGCCGCGGGTGGCGCTGCAGGCGACGCGGCCGGGGCTGCCGGAGCGGGCTTAGCAAAGTCCACCTTGGGCGTCGTGCTCACGGCCTTCTCGTCCTCGACGGCAAAATTCGGCTTCATGTCGTAGCCGAACATTTTCGCAGTGAGGTTGGTGGGGAATTCGCGCACCGTCACGTTGAACGACTGCACTGCCTTGATGTAGCGGTTGCGCGCAACGGCAATCCGGTTCTCCGTCCCCTCGAGCTGCGCCGTGAGATCGCGAAACAGCGTGTCCGATTTCAGGTTTGGATACTGCTCCGCGACCAGCAGAAGCCGGGACAATGCACCCTGCAACTGGTTTTGCGCGTCGATGAATTTCTGGAACGCCTTGGGATCATTGACGAGTTCCGGCGTGGCCTTGATTGCACCCACGGAAGCGCGCGCGTTCGCCACGCCCAGCAGCACGTCCTTTTCCTGTTCCGCGAAGCCTTTGACCGTATTGACCAGGTTCGGAATCAGGTCATAGCGGCGCTGGTACTGGTTCAGCACCTCGGACCATGCCCCTTTGATTGCTTCGTCTTCCCGTTGCAGCGTGTTGTAGCCGCAGCCCGAAAGCAACGCCGACAGCACCAACATTCCGAATACGATTAGTTTGCGCATCAGTATCTCCTCATTGGCGGATTTCGCAGGACGCTAAAGGGGGGCTGATTCCCGGGATTGCAAGTCTGCAAACGTCCGCCTGGCGAATAGCAGATCTTCCCACGCGCGGGCTTTGTCGGGTAAGTTGCGCAGCAAGTATGCGGGATGGTAACTGACGATCAGCGGCACGCCGCGATACGCGTGGACGCGCCCGCGCAGCGAGGCAATGGTCGCGTCGGTGTTGAGCAGGGTCAGCGCGGCGAACCGGCCCAGCGCGACAATGAGCCGGGGCTGAATCAGCGCGAGCTGGCGTTCGAGATACGGAGAACACTTCGCAACTTCATCCGGTTGCGGATTGCGATTGCTGGGCGGACGGCACTTGAGCACGTTGGCGATATAGATGTCCTTGGTTCGGGCGAGACCGATTGCCTTGAGCATGTTGTCGAGCAATCGTCCTGCCTGCCCTACAAACGGCTCTCCCAGTGCATCTTCCTCCGAGCCCGGCGCTTCGCCGACAAACATCCAGCCAGCGGTGGACACGCCGACCCCCGGAACTGTCTGCTTCCGGGTCCGGCAGAGTTCGCACGCGGTGCACGCCGCGATGTGTGGCGCGAGCTGGTCCCAGGTCAGCGCGGCAATTTCGAGTTCGCGCGGAATGCTTGCAACCGACGTTCCGGAATCAGTGACAAGTGGCGGGGCCGACCTCTCCGCGCCAGCCGGCGCTTCCTGCGCCGCCTTGGGCCGTGCTGCAGAAGTTTCCACAGGCCCTGGTTGCGCCGTGCGCTGCCGCCAGACCGGCGCCAGTCCCATTTCGCGCAGCCGTTCCTCATGGTTCTTGTCCATGTTCAGCGTTCCCCTCGCAATAGGGCCAGCGCCAGCCGCATCATGATCGCATCTTCCCGCCTTTCGGCGGTCTGGTAATAGCCCTTGCGCCAGCCGATCTCGGCAAACCCTGCCTCGCGATACAGGCCAATTGCCGCATTATTCGACACGCGCACCTCGAGCCAGATGGCCACTGCCCGGTAGGCTGCCGCACGGGCAATCAATTCGCTGAGCAGTTGCCGGCCCAGTCCCTTGCGCCGCGCCGCAGGCAGCACGGCCATGGTGAGCAACTCGGCTTCACCCGCGGCCATCTGCAGGACCGCGCACGCTACGAGCGCCCCGGCTTGTTCCCCGACCAGGCACAAATTTCCGGCTGCGAGCGCGTCTCGAAAGTTGCCCTCGGTCCATGGCGTCAAATGACTGCTGCGATCGAGCGCAACCACTGCCGGAAGATCGTGCTCTGCCATCGGCCGCATCGTGAGCACTTCAGCAAGCATCACCGTGCTCCTGCCCGTTCCGCGGTGGTCAAGGCGACCTTGTCGCGCACGTAGTGCGGAAATGCTGCGTCGGGGGCACCCAGCGTACCTTGATTGGCCAGCGCCAGTTCGGCAATGGCGCGCGCCGTCACCGGGACCGACACATCGATACCAATGAGCGTGGGCATGCTGGCCCCGAGCACCGGATAGGCAGCGAAGCCGCTGCCGACGCCCGCCCAGCGATCGCCAGCCGGCGCCAGCACTGCGGCAGGCGGCGAAACGGCGGGTTCGGACACCGTGTGCCACATGCACACGTCCTTCGATCGGCGGTAGGCGGCCCAGTACACTTCATGCATTTTTGCATCCAGCGCCGCCACGACCGAATTCTCGCCGCTCGCCTGTGCCAGCGCCAGCAGGCTCGACACGGCACGGACCGGCAACTGCGCGCCCAACGCGAGTCCCTGCGCAACGCCGCAAGCGATGCGCAATCCGGTGAACGACCCCGGTCCGGCGCCGAATGCAATTTCGTTCAGATCGCGCAGATTGCAGCCGGCTTCGCGCAATGTCGAATCGACCATGGCGAGGATCAATGCCGAATGGCGCTGCCCTGCGGATTCGCAACGCTCTACCCACCGCGCGCCATCGGTCCAGGCGACAGAGCACAGGTCAGTTGTCGCATCGAGCGCGATGATGGTCCGTCTGCAGGGCATCCGCGGATTCTACCGTACACGGTGCAGCGCGGCGCGGCAGCAACGCGCCGGAACGTCTCGGGCGATGTGCTGCAGGGACTATAATGCGACGCCGTTTTCACTTGCCGCGCGCACATGACCTTACCGACCGCAACCATCGAATCGCTGGACCAGGAAGGGCGCGGCGTCGCGCATGTCGATGGCAAAGCCATATTCATCGAAGGGGCGTTGATCGGCGAGCGCGTGAGCTATTCGACGTATCGCAGGAAACCGAACTACGAGCTCGCCCAGGTCGGCGAGATTTACCGTTCGAGTTCGTCGCGCGTCACGCCCCAGTGCCAGTATTTCGGCACCTGCGGCGGCTGCGGGATGCAACATCTGGAGGCGGCGGCGCAGGTCGCGGTCAAGCAGCGCGCGCTGGAAGACGCGCTCTGGCATATCGGACGGGTCCGCGCCGGGCAAATGCTGGCGCCGATTCACGGGCCGGCCTGGGGTTACCGGCATCGGGCGCGGATGGCGGTGCGCGACGTCGCCAAAAAGGGCGAGGTGCTCGTTGGCTTCCACGAAAAGCGTTCCAGTTTTGTCGCCGACATGCGCTCCTGCGAAGTGCTGCCCCGGCGCATCTCCGATCTGCTGGTGCCGTTGCGGCGACTCGTCGAATCGCTGAGCGTGCGCAACCGGCTGCCGCAGATCGAACTGGCCACAGGTGACCGCGATGGGATGCCGGTCGATGTGCTCGGGCTGCGCGTGCTCGACCCGTTGCAGCCGCCGGACGTCGAACGCATTGCACAATTCGCAGACCTGCATGCGGTGCAATTTTACGTGCAATCCGGCGGACCGGAGACCGCGCAGCCGCTGTATCCGGCTGCAGACCGCCTTGCCTACACGCTACCTGAATTCGGACTGACCCTTCCCTTCCGCCCAACGGAGTTTACGCAAGTGAATGCGGCGGTCAACCGCGTCATGGTCCGCCGCGCCATCGCCCTCCTCGACCCGCAACCGGGCGAACGTATTGGCGACCTCTTCTGCGGGCTGGGCAACTTCACACTGCCCATTGCCCGGCGTGGCGCGCATGCCATCGGCGTGGAGGGCAGCACCGGCCTCATCTCGCGCGCCCGCGCCAATGCCACTGCAAACGGGCTTGCCGCAACAACGGAGTTTCACGCCGCGGACCTGTTCGAGATCGGTCCTGCGGATTTTGCGTCGTGGGGCCGGCTCGACAAACTGTTGATCGATCCGCCGCGCGAAGGTGCGATAGCGGTAACCAGGTCGTTGCCGATCGATCAGGTCCAGCGCATTGTCTACGTGTCATGCAATCCGGCGACACTGGCGCGCGATGCCGGCGTGCTGGTCACCAGCCACGGCTACCGCTTTGCCGCCGCCGGCGTCATCAACATGTTTCCGCATACCGCACATGTGGAATCGATGGCGGTGTTTGTGCGGGAGTAGGCGGTCGCTCGGGGCTGTGACTCCGGCAACCCGGCAAGTTGGTATCAAAAAAAATGGGCGGCTGTTTAGGCCGCCCGATAATGTGCTGTTGATACTAACTTAGTCACGCTGCCCAGAAAATGCCATAAGCAAATTCAGCAGGCTGACGAAAATATTATATATGTCCAGGTACAAGTTGACCGTCGCCATGACGTAATTTGTCTGGCCGCCGTGAATGATGTTGCTTACATCATACAAAATGTACACGGAGAAGATGAGCACCGAGATGGCGCTGAGGGTCAATTGCAGAGCCGGAATCTGGAAAAACAGGTTGGCGAGCGACGCGACAACCAGCAGAATTAGCCCGACGAACAGGAACTTGCCCAGGAAACTGAAATCTTTTTTGGTGACTGTCGCGATACCCGCCATCGCGAACAGGATTGTCCCGGTCATCCCCCCTGCGAGAGCGACCAGTTGACCGCCGTTGCGGAGACTGAACGCGTGCTGCAGCATCGGGCCGAGGAAAAATCCCGCCACGAACGTGAATGCGAACATCAGCACGATGCCCCAGACACTGTTGCGCGCGGCGGAAACACCGAACAACAGGCCCAGCATGATGAAGAACATGCCGAGCGGCGCCATGATCGGATAGCTCTTGAAGATCACGCCGAACGAAAAACTGGTCCCGGCCATCGCGCCGATGACGGTCGGAATCATCGTCAAAGCAAGCAGCCAGTACGTATTGCGCAGAACGCGATGCTGCGCGGATGAATCGACGACGACAGATTGAACACCCGGCTGCGGGGCCGTTGCATTCCAGTCAGGTTGCATAAATCCTCCGAATTGGCGGCTCAAAATCCGCCAGAACTGGTAAGACTAGCACGGAAGTGGAAAGTTGCAAGGGGCGCCCCGGCCCCCCAGCCACGGCGATCAGTCGGCCAACTCCAGCAACACCGGCTGGTGATCCGACGCAGCGGTCTGCAGATTGACAGAGACCGCCCGCACGCGCGACGCCAGATCACCGGTGACGCACAGGAAATCGCAGCAGAATTCGCGGCCATGCCATTGCACCTTGTCGTAAACGCCCACGGTCGGTGCATGGCGAACACCGGGATTCGCGACGGTCCACGCATCGACATAGCGCGGAACGCCGTCGGCGATCGGCCGCTGCAGCCGCGCGTGAATGGGCTCGGACACCTCGTAGTTGAAGTCACCGGTCAGGATGCCCGCCGGCCCGCGCTGCTTGGTCTCGAAGGGGCCGCCTTTCTTTTCCTCCTGCCACACGTCCGCCGCGTGACCGCTGGCTTCGGCCTGAATCTGGCGCAGCCGCTCCACCTGCGCTTCGCGCTGCAGGACAGAATAAAACTCGAGGTGGCTGGTGGTGACACGCAGCGGCCCCGCCGCGGTCGATAGTACAACCTCCAGCGCAACGCGAGGCATTGTCGGAGCCTGCGGATCGGCGGGCCAGGGCAACAAGTGCCTGAACACCTGCACGACCGGCAGCCGCGCAAGAATCATGTTCCCGAACTGGCGCCGTCCGTTTTGCGCGGAAAACTCGTCGACCGCGATGCCCTCGATCGCCGTGTACCCGGGCAACAGCTTCGCCAGTTCCTGGAACTGGTCCTTGACCCGATTGCCCTCGAGGCCGGGATAGTTGCGCGCGACCTCCTGCAGGCAGAGCACATCGAAGTCGGCAAAAGCGCGGGCGTCACGGATGATCCGCGCCGGATCGACATTACCGTCGACGCCGCGGCACCACTGTATGTTCCAGGTGATCAGCTTCATGTTTTCGCCATCGTGTCAACGAATGCCGGCGCGCATGAACGACTGGACGAACTGGCGCTGGAAGAGCAGGAACGCGATCAGCAGTGGTGCGGTGGTCATGATGGTAGCGGCGGTGATAATGGACCAGTCAATGCCTTGATCGACCGACGAGAAGACCTGCAGGCCAACGGTCAGCGGCCGCGAGTGCACGGAGTTGGTCACCACCAGCGGCCACAGGAAATTGTTCCAGTGAAAACTGACCGACACCAGTGCAAAGGCCAAATAGACCGGCTTGGCCAGTGGCACATACACCTTGAGCAGGATCTGCAGCGCATTCGCACCCTCAACCCGCGCCGCATCTTCGAGCTCGCTGGGGATGGTCTTGAACGTCTGCCGCAGCAGGAAAATCCCGAACGCCGAGGCCATGTACGGCAAGCCGATCGCCGGCAGCGTATCCAGGATGCCCAGCGCGCTCATGGTCCGGTAGTTCTCGACCAGCAACACCTCGGGCTTGATCATCAACTGCACTAGCACCAGAATGAACATCACGTCCCTGCCCCAAAACGTGTAGCGGGCGAAAGCATAGGCGGCAAGCGTGCAGAGAACCAGTTGCACCCCAAGTATCATGGCAACGAGCACGGTCGTGTTGAAAAAGTAACGGCTGAATGGCGCGGCATCCCAGGCATTGCGGAAATTCTGCAGCGAAAGCGGCGCGAGCAACTGAAACCTGGTCGCGAATTCCGTCGGGTGAAATGCCGTCCAGAAGGCATAGAACAATGGCAGTATCCACAGCACAGCCAAAACCCAGGCGGCGGCCGTTTCCAGCGCCAGTCCCGTCCTCGACGGTTGCAGGACCATGCTCACCGGTAATGCACCTTGCGATCCATGAACAGGAATTGTCCCACTGCCAGCAACGCGAGCAGCAGCAGCAACACCATGGTGAGCGCCGCGGCGTACGCCGAATCCCAGAACTTGAAACCCACTTCGTAAATGTAGTAGAGCAGCAGTGAACTGGCGTTGTCGGGTCCACCCCTGGTCATTACCACCACATAGTCCACCAGCCGGAAAGAATTGATAATCGCATTGACCAGCACGAACAACGTTGTCGGCATCAGCAGGGGCAACGTCACGCGGCGAAAAAAGGTCCACCGCGACGCGCCTTCGATCGCGGCCGCCTCGGCCAGATTGGGCGACATCTGCTGCAGCGCCGCCAGATAGAAAATCATGAAAAAGCCGGCCTCCTTCCATATCGCGACGACGATCAGGCACGCCAGCACCGTGTCCTTGCTGCCCAGAAAATTGTGCGATGGCACGCCGAACGCCGACAGGATCTGCTCGAACAGGCCGTACTGCGGGGTGTAAAAGAACAGCCAGATGTTCGCCACCGCAATCATCGGCAGGACGGTAGGCGTGAAATACGCGAGACGAAGCCAGCTTTTCCCCGCGATTCGACCATTGACCCAGATCGCCATCAGCAGCGCCAGGCCGATCGAAATGGGAATCGTGCCCACGGCGAAGAACGCGTTGTTGGTCAGCGCCTGCCAGAAAATCGGGTCTTCGATCATTTGCCGGTAGTTGTCCAGGCCGACAAAGACGCTGCCCCGCGCACCCTTGGGCGTCGAAAAAAAACTGCGCAAAAATGTCGCGATGACCGGATAGTGCGTAAAGAGCACCAGCAACACGGCGGCCGGCAGCAACAGCAGCCAGCCGTGCACATTGGCGATGAATCGCCGCGAGTGGTGTGCGCTCACTTGCGCTGCCCGGTTGTCAGGATGTGACCGAGAGCGTGCGCCGTCCGCAACGAACGGTGCATCACCAGCGAGATTATTTGTACGGCCGCAGCAACCGTTCGGCCTCGCGCTGCGCGTCCTTCATCGCCTGCTCTGCGGTCTTGGTGCCGGTCAGCGCCGCCTGCAAGCCGTCATTGAGCGCCTTGGTCACGCGCTGATTGTCATGGGTGGAAAACTCGGCCACGGCAAACTGGAGCTGGTCCCGCGCGACCGCCGCCGGCGGAAAGCCCGCGACATACTGCTTCATTACCGGTGTTTCAAACGCATCGGCGCGCACCGCGACATAACCGGTGTCGATACCCCATTGCGCGGCGCGCTGCGGCGAAGTGATCCACTTGATGAACTTGAACGCGGCCTGCTGCTGTTGCGGAGAGCTCTTCTTGAAAATGTAGAAGTTGCCACCACCGGTCGGACTGCCGCGCCGCTTGTTGGACGGCAGCATGGCCACGCCGAAGTCGAACTTGGCGTTGGTCTTGACGTTGGTGAGGTTTCCCGTCGTGGTCCACATCATCGCGATCTTTTTCTCGAAAAAATCCCGCGGTGTAGTGCCCCATTCGGCAATCCCTGCGGGCTGCACGCCATGCTTTTTCGACAGATCGACCCAATACTGGACCGCCTCGATCACGCCAGGTTTGTCGAAATACACTTCGTTTCCGGCGTCGTTCATCAGCATTGCGTCGTTCTCGGTGGTCAGGCCCTGAAACAGCCAGTACGGAAATCCCGAGGAGGGGATTTGCACGCCATATTGCGTGACCTTGCCCGAGGCATCTTTCCTGGTCAGCTTCTGCGCGTAGTCGACCATCTCCGCCCAAGTGGCAGGCGGCCGGTTCGGGTCGAGCCCGGCTTCCTTGAACAATTCCTTGTTCCAGTACAGCACGATAGTCGAGCGCTGGAACGGCACGCCCCAGGTTTTGCCGCCGGTTCGGCTGTTGGCCATGAACGCCGGATAGAAACTGGCCAGCCATGCCTTGTCTTCCGCGGTCGCCACGAAATTGTCGATCGGCACGATCGCCTCTTCGTCGATCAGCGTGTACATATCGGTCGAGAGCAGCACCGAAGTCACCGGCGGTTCGCCGCTCTTGTGCGCGGTCAGCGCCTTGACGATGGTGTCCTGGTAGCTTCCCGCATAAATCGGCTTGACCTTGATCCCGGGGTTCTCCTTTTCGAAATCCGCGGCGAAGCCATCGATAGTCTTGGTCACCGGACCACCGACCGCGACCGGATAGAAGAATGAAATCTCGGTTTGTGCACGGGCCAGGCCCGCACCCAGGAACAGGCCTAGCGCGGCCAAAAACACTCTCATTGCCAATTTCATTTGCGTTCCCTCCAGTTGATGATGCTCATGCAAAACCCTGCGGCAGACGGTGTCCGCCGGCCTGATCAAAGCAGTGCGTCGCCGCCAAATCCCAGTTCAGCCGTACGCTGTCGCCGGCCGTTCCCTGCAGTTTACCCTTGGCCCGTACCGCCAGCACCGCATCTCCCAGCGCGCAGGTGACAACCGAGTCGGCGCCCAGGTATTCGATCCCGGCAACGGTGGCGTCGACCCCGTCGGCCCCGTCCACCCCGGCGAAATGGATGTCCTCCGGGCGAATGCCTACGGCGATTTCCCCGGCACGCGCGCCCAGGCGCGCAGCCCATTCCGAACTCGCCTGGGCGAGCGCCGATCCCGCCACGACATTCATCGGCGGCGTGCCGATAAAGCGCGCGGTAAACATCGACGCCGGGCGCGCGTAGAGTTCCTCCGGCGTCGCATCCTGCTCGATCCTGCCGTCGCGCAGCAGGATCACCTGATCCGCCATGCTCATCGCCTCGGCCTGATCGTGCGTCACGTAGACCATGGTCATCTGCAGTTTCTGCTGAAGCGCGCGCAGCTCCCGGCGCATTTCATTGCGCAACTGGGCATCCAGGTTCGACAGCGGTTCGTCCATCAGGCAGACCGGCTGCTCGGCAATGATGGCCCGGCCCAGCGCCACGCGCTGCTGCTGGCCGCCCGACAACTGGTTCGGTTTGCGCTCTAGCAGTTTCCCGAGACCCAGCAATTCGGCCACGCGCATCAGGCCGCGCCGCTGATCGGCCGCCGTCACCTTGCGCACCTTGAGTCCGAACAAAATGTTCTCCGCAACCGACAGATGCGGAAACAATGCATACGACTGAAAGACCATCGAAAGATGGCGGCGCGACGGCGGCAATGCCGACACATCGTCGCCTGCGATAAAAATGCGACCCGCATCGGCCTTCTCCAGGCCCGCGATCAGGCGCAGCGTCGTCGACTTGCCGCAACCCGACGGCCCGACCAGGATCATGAACTCGCCGTCGGCGA
>PLYG01000073.1 GCA_003153335.1 Betaproteobacteria bacterium
GCTCATTTCGGCAATCGCCCCCGCGGTTGCGCGTGCGGCGATGGAGTCGGGCGTTGCGACGCGGCCGATCACCGACTGGGACGCGTATCGCCAGCAGTTGACGCAGTTCGTCTACCGCTCGGGTGTGGTCATGAAGCCGATTTTTTCCGCGGCCAAGAGTCTGCCCAAGCGCATTGTGTTCGCCGAAGGCGAGGACGAGCGTGTGCTGCGCGCAATCCAGGTCATTGTCGACGAAGGCCTTGCGCATCCGATCATCGTTGCGCGGCCGGCGGTGCTGGACAAACGCATCGAGCGCTTCGGTTTGCGGATCAAGCCCGGGGTCGATTGCGAAGTCATCAACCCGGAATACGACGCGCGCTATCGCGACTACTGGCAGGAGTATCAGCAGTTGACCGAGCGCCGCGGTGTGACCGGGCAGTATGCGAAGATCGAAATGCGGCGGCGGCTCACGCTGATCGGCGCAATGATGGTTCGCCGCAACGACGCCGACGGCATGATCTGCGGAACGTTCGGCAATTACCTGCAGCACCTGGAATACGTGGATCAGGTCATCGGCATGCGGCCCGGTGTGAAGGAATACGCGGCAATGAACGCCTTGCTGCTGCCCAATCGCCAGGTGTTCCTGGTCGACACCCACGTCAACCTCGATCCCACGGCCGAACAGATCGCCGAAATCACTATCATGGCGGCCGAGGAAATGCGCCGCTTCGGCGTTATCCCGAAGGTGGCGCTGCTATCGCATTCCAACTTCGGCACGTCCAACGCGCCGTCGGCGCGCAAGATGCGCGATGCGCTGAAGCTGATTCACCAGCGTTCGCCTGCGCTGGAGGTCGATGGCGAAATGCACGGCGATTCCGCGCTCGACGCGAATGCGCGGCGCATGGTGATGCCGCGCTCGACGCTGACCGGTGAAGCGAATCTGCTAGTGCTGCCGAACCTGGATGCGGCGAACATTTCCTACAATCTGCTCAGGACCAGCGCCGGACACAACGTCGCAGTCGGACCCATCCTGCTCGGCGCAGCCAAGCCGGTGCACATCCTCACCCCATCATCCACGGTGCGGCGCATTGTCAACATGACCGCACTGGCGGTGGTGGACGCCGGCGCGCAGCGGCAGCAGACTTTGCTCTGATTCCGGGCGCTGCGACAGGCGGCATCGACGGCCGCTAAACCGGACGTCGTAGGACGGGTGGACCGAAGCGATACCCATCTGCAATTGCAACACATGCCGAATGGCCGGCGCGTTCATCGCCGGCCTTCTTTTTGCCAAGTGGTACGGCGATTGTCCGTTTCGCAATGGCGCCACTGTCTATTGTCGCTCCGAATTTTTCTTTGCGGCGCAGCAACTCTGTAATGGCGGTCCCGCTAACAGAAAGCGCGGGTAGATCAAGATCCGCGAACGCTTAGCCACCAGGCGCCTACTGGCCTGCATTCACGGTTCCCGCCTGCGCTGCGGACCGGGCTGCTTGCATTGTTCCAGCGGTAGCCACGAAATGGCAGCCATGCGCGCGGCGGCAATGTGCGACTGCGCACCGAACGTGGGAGCAACCAGTGGTATTAATAATGCCACTATCGTTTCAACTCCGACTTTAACCTGGGATTTCAAGATGCCACGCCGCTCGCTGAAACGGGTCGGCCGGATTCTGCTTGCGCTGGTCCTGCTGATCGCTGCCATTATCGCGCTGTTCGATTGGAACTGGCTGAAAGGCCCGCTCGAACGCAAGGTCCTGGACAAGAGCGGCCGGCAATTGGTCATCAATGGGGACCTGAAGGTCAAACTCGGATGGCCGCTGGCGCACGTTGATGCTGCACAGGTGACCTTTGCGAATCCGACGTGGGCCAGTGGAAAGCAGATGCTGGTGGCGGACGGCGTGGCATTTTCACTCGATCTGCCAAAGTTGTTCACTTACAACATTTCCCTGCCCGAGGTAGAACTCAAGCAGCCGGTTCTCGTCCTGGAACGCAGTGGGGACGGTCGAGAAAATTGGCGCCTCGATCGCCAGCAACAGGTCGACAACTCGCATATCCGGATTGGTGTTCTTCGCCTTGACCAAGGGCGGCTCACGTTTGACGATCCTTCGCAGAAGACCAGCATTCAGGCGGACATAGCGACTGCGAATGCGGGACAAAGTCCGAAGCAAGCCGCCGTCGCCGACGCCGGTATTCTGTTTGACGCGCGTGGGCAGTTCAAGGGTTTTCCGCTTGCGGCGCGTGGCAGTGGTGGGCCAGCGCTCGCCTTGGGCGCAGACAGCGCACCTTACCCGCTCAAACTCGAAGCGACATTGGGTCGCACATGGATGAAGGTCGATGGGACGATCACCGGTCTGCTGAGCCTGGCGGCGATCGACATGCACCTCGCCCTCAAAGGCGACAGCCTGGCACAACTGTTCCCGCAGCTAGGCATCGCGCTCCCGGAAACGCATGCCTATGGCCTCGCCGGCCACCTTGGGCATGACGACCACAGGTGGCGCTACGAAAAATTTGCCGGCCACATCGGCAAATCCGATCTCGCGGGGACGCTGCAGGTCGATACCGGCGGCACCCGCGCATTCCTGCATGGCGAGCTGGTTTCCGAGCGACTCGATTTCGCTGATCTGGGACCCATGGTCGGCGCACAACCAGGCGGCCGGATGCAGGCGGCGTCGCCGCCGGCGATGCAAGCCGGTCAGCGCGCCGACCAGGCGGTGCCGGTGACGGTATCTGCGCGTGCGGCGGCGCCCGGATTGCGCGTGCTGCCCAATGAGCCATACACCGCCGAGCGCTGGAACAGTCTGGATGCGGAGGTGAAGTTCAGCGCCCAAAAAATTGATCGTGCGCAAGAGCTCCCGCTGGAAGATCTCGTTACGGTGATCAAGTTGCGAGATGCTGTCCTGATGCTCGACCCGCTGGATTTTGGTATCGCTGGCGGTCACCTGGACGGCACCATTACTCTAGATGGCCGGCAGGATCCGATCCGGGCGGCTGCCAAGATGCGTGCGCGGAAAATCCTTCTGGGCAAGATGTTGCCGACCATCAAATTGGCGGACAAGAGCATCGGTCAGATGAACGGCGAACTTAATCTGGCAGGCACTGGCAATACCGTCGGTAACATGCTGGCTACGGCGGATGGCAAGGTTGCGTTCTTTGTGGGCGAGGGGGAAGTAAGTAAGCTGTTGATGGAAAAAATCGGTCTTCACCTTCCTGAAATTGTGATGCTCAAGATCAGTGGCGACAAGATCGTCGGAATTCGCTGCGGCGTTGCCGATTTCAGTGTGAGGCAGGGGGTCATGGCGGTCGACACGCTGGTGCTCGACACGGAGGTCACCAACATCAGCGGAACGGGTACCATCGATCTCGCTCAGGAAAAGTTGGATCTGACGCTCGTCCCTCAGACGAAAAACACCAGCCTGGTGGCCTTGCGCGCCCCCATTCACGTTCGCGGCAGTCTAGGCAATCCCGACGTCGGAATCGATACCGCCAAAGTCGCGGCGCGTGGCCTTGGTGCAATCGCGCTGGGAATCGTAAATCCATTCCTCGCATTGGTCCCGCTGGTCGAACCCGGACCGGGTAAGGATAGCGATTGCGGCCGGCTTGTTACAGACGCGAAGGAACCACCCCGCAAGATAGCCAAGCGGCGCCCAGCCGGGGTGCTGGCGTCGCGCCTGCAGGTTGAAGTCGCTCATCCCTGATCCTGTCGCACTACTGCCTCCGCATTCTCGTACGCCGGCGCGCCGGGTTATCATGTCACCTGCGGACGGTGCAGGTACTGATGGGTCGGCGCCCGTACGTCCACACGTAGAAACATTCATATCAGTCCGGGAAAGTGCAATGCCTGTTGCGCCTTTGATAGCCTGTCCCGAATGCGATCTCTTGCAAGCGGAGACGCCGCTGCCCCCTCGCCGGACGGCATGTTGCCGCCGTTGCGGCGTGGCGCTCTATCGCAGCACCAGCCATAGCCTCGACCGTTCGCTGGCCTTTTCGCTTGCCGCTGTCGTACTGCTGGTGATTGCGAATATGTTGCCCATTGCCGGTCTCGACGTAAGAGGGCAGCACACCGAAACGACCTTGTGGGGCGCCGTCCAAGCCTTGTACGACCAGGACAGGGTGGCGGTATCCGTGCTGGTTTTTGTGACGACCCTTTTCGCGCCCGCAACGGAACTCTGCATAATGCTGTACATGCTGTTGCCGTTGCGCTTGGGCCAAGTGCCGCGCCACTTGTCGCTGGCATTTCGTCTCGCGCCCATCGCGCGCGAGTGGGGCCTGGTCGATGTGTTCATGCTGGGCGTGGTGGTGTCGCTGATCAAGCTCGGCAATCTCGCGATCGTGGTGCCGGGCATCGCGCTCTGGTCGTTCGGCGTGCTGATCCTGCTGCTGACCGCCATCGGCGCGTCGTTCGATGCCCGCGAATTCTGGCTGCGGGCAGATGCCAACCGTGCCGCGCTCGAACGCTCCGCAAGCGGGTCGGCGGCGCGTCCCCTGGAGCCGGCGACTTGAGCCTGCCCCATACCACCGCGGTGGACGCCGGCTTGCTCTCCTGCCCGGCCTGCGAACTGGTTTCACGTCCCCCGCCGGGAGCCGCGGACGTCTTTGCAACAGCGACCGCCCGGTGTCCACGCTGCGGTGCCCGCGTCCACCCGCGCAAGCCCGACAGCATAGCCCGCACCTGGGCGTTTCTGATTGCCGCGTGTGTTCTATACATCCCGGCCAATGCACTGCCCATCATGGACACCAGTTCGTTGTTCGACGCGCAACAGGACACGATCCTGAGCGGCGTCGTGTATCTGTGGACGACCGGCTCCTGGGTGACAGCGCTGATCGTGTTCATCGCCAGCATCGTCACCCCCCTGCTCAAACTAGTGACGCTCAGTGCACTGGTGATTTCGGTGCAGAAGAAATCGACCTGGCGGCCCCACATGCGTGCGCGACTGTACCGGGTGGTGAGTCTGGTGGGACGATGGTCGATGCTCGACATTTTTGTCGTCGCCGTTCTGGTGGCGCTGGTGCAGATTCAATCCATTGCGGTCATCACTGCGGGCCCTGGCGCGTTCGCGTTTGGCGCCGTCGTCGTGCTGACCATGTTCGCCGCATTCAGCTTCGACCCCCGCCTGATCTGGGATCCGGTGAAGGCCGCGCATGCGTGACACTCCTCCGTCCGATCCGCCGTCCGCCGATCCGCAAATCCCGCAGGCGGTAGTCCGGCCGGAGCGCAAGTGGCCGCTGCTGGTGGTATGGCTCGTGCCTGTCATTGCCATCCTGTTCGGTGGTTGGGTCGGATTGCAGGCGTTGCGCGAGCGCGGGACCACCATTACCATCTCGTTCAAGACCGGTGAAGGCATCGAAGCGCGCAAGACCAAGATCAAGTACAAGAACGTGGACATCGGCGAGGTCCGCACCGTCACGCTCAGTGAAGACCGGTCGCGGGTCATTGTCACCGCGCAGATCACCCGGGAGGCCGAGAATCTTCTTGTCGAAGACACGCGTTTCTGGGTTGTGCGGCCGCGGATTTCCGCCGGCAGCGTGACCGGTTTGGGCACGCTGCTTGCCGGGTCCTATGTCGGAATGGATGCCGGCAGGTCGACGGCCGCGATCCGTGACTTTGTCGGTCTGGAGCAACCCACCATTTTCACCGCGGATCTGCAAGGTCGGCAGTTCATGTTGCGCGGCGGGGATCTGGGGTCGCTCGATATCGGCTCGCCGATTTACTTCAGGCATATTGAGGTCGGACAGGTCGTTGGCTACGACCTGGACCAGGATGGCAAAGGCGTCACGGTGAAGGTCTTCATCAATGCGCCGTACGACAAGTACGTCAATCCCAATGCCCGGTTCTGGTATGCGGACGGTTTCGATGTCACGCTGGACGCGAATGGCCTCAAGATCAACACGCAGTCCGTGGTCTCGATTCTGCTGGGCGGATTGGCATTCGAGAGTCCGCCCGATGCGGACCCGGCGCCGCCCTCCGCAGCGAACGCCGGATTCGAAATTTTTGGGGACCGTGCCCATGCGATGAAAGCGGCGGCCGCCGGGTCGGAGACATTTGTGCTGGCTTTCAAGGAGTCGGTGCGCGGACTCACCCTCGGCGCGCCGGTCGATTTTCGCGGCGTCGTCATCGGCGAGGTGCTGGCAATCGACGTGAATTTCGATCGGGTCACGCGCGAGATCACGGTGCCGGTCAAGGTTCGCATCTATACGGGCCGCCTGCGCGGACAGCGCGGCAAGGCCGCCCTGTCGGACGCAACGCCTGTCGATTCGAAAGCGTTTCTCGATCGTCTGGTGAGCCGCGGCTTTCGGGCGCAACTGAAAACGGCAAACCTGCTCACCGCGCAGCTTTACGTTGCGCTCGATTTCTATCCCGGCGTGCCCAAGGCCGGTATCGACTGGACGAGAACGCCGCCGGAGTTGCCGACCACGGAGGGGAGTCTGCAGGAATTGCAGGCGACACTCGCGTCGATCGCGCAAAAGCTCGACCGCGTGCCGTTCGATACCATCAGCGCCGAACTGCAGCAGACCCTGCAGAACGGGAACAAGCTGATTAAACAGCTCGATCAAGAGACCGCGCCCGAAGCACGCGCCGTACTGGCCGATGCGGGCCGGACCCTGCAAAATGCCAACAAGCTGATCGAGCAATTGGGCGCTGAAACGGCGCCGGAAGCGCGTGCCGCGCTGGCCGAGGTGCGCCGCACGATGGCGACGATCGACCGTGCGATTGCGCCCGATGCGCCACTGCAGCGGGATCTGCAGCAGGCATTGCGCGAAGTTTCGCGCGCAGCCCAGGCCTTCCGCGTCCTGGCGGACTATCTCGAACGCCATCCGGAGTCGTTGCTACGCGGCAAGAAAGAGGATGACAAGTGAGCGGCGCTTCGATTCCGGAGTTTTCTCCGGCACTGTTCCTGCCGACCGCATCGGTTGTACGTCTGGCCCTGGCGGTCGCGCTGTTGGCAGTGCTCGCGGGCTGCGGGAGTGTACCCACGGAGAACTTCTACACGTTGAGCGCCGTGGCGGCGCCCGAGCGCGCGGCCGCGGTGAATGCGGTTCCCGGCTTCGCCGTTATCGTGGACGCCGCGACCGTCCCTGAGCTGGTCGACCGGCCGCAGTTCGTCGTCAGTGTCGGTGATTCCCGGGTCTCCGTACTCGAGCAACAGCGTTGGGCCGAACCGCTGAAGACGCAGATCTCCCGCGTGGTTGCGATGAACCTGGCGCGATCGCTCGGCACCCCGCGCGTTTCGACGAACCTGCAGGCCGGGGGCAGTGACGCCGACTATCGTGTCACCCTGGATGTGCAACGATTCGACTCGAGACCCGGCGATGCGGTGGCCATGGAAATCCTGTGGACGGTGCGCCGCGGCGCGGCAGCCGAAGCAAAAAGCGGCCGCTCGGCAGTGGAGGAAAAAATCGGAACGGAGGGGTACGATGCGCTGGTGGCCGCGCACAACCGCGCGCTTGCAACCATCAGCCGCGAAATTGCCGCCGCCATCCAGAAGTAGAACGTGTGATGGGTGGATGCAGGCCCTTTTCAATGTTCTTTTCGACCTTATCGATGACCAGACTCTCCATCGCTCCTACTCGACTTGCACACGGGTGAGGTTGTCATCCGAATTCCGGTCGATCCGCTTGTTGTACGGGTCGACGCCGACAAACTTCGGCGCCTGGTCTACCGTCAGCGTGACGACTTGCTTGCCGGTCTTCATCGGGCGGCGTTCCATCATCAATACCGATTCGCGCTTGTAGCCTTTCTTGCCGGGCTCGTCGGTGAACACGCCTACGTCGAAGGGTTCATCCAGCGGCGCTTCGGTTTCGCGGCCCTTGCCGTCGGCGTACAGTTTTTTTCCTTCGACGGTGAAGCTTACCTCGTATTTGCCGTCGGGCAGTTTCTTCGCTTTCGCTTCGGTGGCCTTCATGTCGTACAGCGTGATTTTTTCGAACAGGTCGGTGATCAGTTGATCGTGCTGCGGGCCCGCCTCGGCGCGCAGCAGCCGAATAAAGTCGGTGGACGAGGGGTAGGGCGCGGGCTTGAACGCAAACTCAGCCAGCAGCTTTTGCAGCGCGCGATTGACGACATCGGCGCCCACGACCTCCTTGAGCCAGTACATGACCAGCGCGCCTTTGTGGTAGTGGATGTAGGGCTGGTTTTCGACCCGGTTGAGCGGCAGTTCCTCGATCACTTCGCCGCCGCGGCTGCGCAGATATTGGTCCAGTTCGCCCTTGAGGAATTTGCGGATCTGTTCCTTACCGTAAAGCTTTTCCATCACCAGCAGCGCGGAATATTGCGCGAAGGTTTCCGAGAGCATCGTCATGCCCTGTTTGTCGGCACCGATGACTTGGTGCGCCCACCACTGGTGGCCGATTTCGTGGGCCGTCACGTAGGTAACCAGGTCGATCTTCTCGTCGTTCTTCGCCTCGTTGTGGTTCTGGATGAAGCCGATGCCTTCCGAATACGGGACGGTGTTGGCAAACGACTGCGCAAACGCCGCGTAGGCCGGGAACTCGAGTATCCGCGCCTGCCGGAACTGAAACGGCGAAAAGCTTTCACTGAACACGTCGAGCGCGGCTTTCATCGCATCGAGCATCCGCTGCACGTTGTGGTCGTGCGGTGGGTAGTAGTAAACGGCCAGATCCACCGGCTGCCCATCCTTGTCCTGCCACGTGTCTTTCTGGACTGCGTAGCGCGCGGACTGCATGGAAAAGAAGTGCTGAATCGGCGCTTCGGTGCGCGTCACCAGCGTGCGCCGGTTGCCGACGGTCGTGTCGCTGACCGTGTAACCGGGCGCCACCGGAGTCTGATCGGCGTCCGTGGTGACTTTGAGTTCTGCGCTGACCCAGTCGCTGTCGCGGCGGAGGTAGTTGTTGGCCGTGGCTCCCTGATCTTCCAGTTTCGGCGGACGCAGTTCGGGAGGCAGGTCATGCTTGCGGCGCTTGGCGCGGTCCTGCAGCAACATGTTGCGGTCCATCCCCAGCAGCGGCGCGACTTCGAAGTTGTTCAGGAATGTGCCGTTGTCAACGATACGCGTGAGCGGCCGGGCGTTGGGAAACCCGCGCTCTTCGAGCAGTGTGGTGAAGCGAATGATGCGCCTTTCGCCAGGCTGCATCGGCGTGTCGAACGCGTAGATGCGGTAGTCGAATTCCTTGTATTCCTTTTCCAGCTTCGCGCCCTCGACTTCCAGTTTTTGCATTTTCAGCAGACGGGCCCAGCGCACATGCACCATTGGCAGCGGGGCGCCGGTGCGGTTTTCGATTACGTAACTGCCCTCGGTTTCGGCCCGCACGCCGGCCGGGTGCAGATCGACCGCCAGCTTCACATCGATGATTCGCGGCTGCGGTACTTTCTCGAACGGAAGCAGGGTCTTTTCGTAATCGGCCTGGAACTTTTCTTCCTGCGGCTGCGTGCGGTATTCGTTCAGGATATTCGTGTTGTAAAAGATGAAGGCGCCGGTGCCAGCCCATAGCAGCGCAGCACCGCCCATGAACAACCCTGGCGTCCCTGCCAGCCGGTTCCTTAGCCGCGCAAAACGGGGTGCCAGGCGCGTTTCGGCGCCACGGCGCCACAGCAGGTGGGACGCGACCAGCAGCATCAGCGCAAAGGCCAGCCAGTAGACCTGAAACCACGCGCGGCCGATCCAGAAGCGTCCCAGGCCGTTCATGTCTGAAAGCGGCGCGCCGGGGCTGCCGCCATAGTCGTACAGGTTGTGCTCGAAGCCGATGGTGCCGAGTGTGATGCTCGCGACCAGATACACCATCATGACCGCCCAGCCCATGAACTTGTGCGGCACCAACGCCTGTACAAACACCGACAGTGCGGCGAGCTGCACGGCGGAGATCAGTCCGGGGAGGATGAACCAGAGCAGGTACGCCGCCGGTTCGATCCGGGTGTAGCCATGGAACAGCTGAAACAGCACGGCAACCAGCGCGCCCACCGCAAAACTCGCCAACAGCACCAGCGTGATGGCCAGGACCTTGGGCACCATGAACGCCCAGTCGGGTGCAGCGGTGGCGTCCACGATTTCGTGGATGCGCCGCTCGCGATCGCTCCATACCATTTCGCCGGCGTAGTAAATCGCGATAATGATCGGGATCAGAGTGAAGGCGCCCTGCAGCACCACGACCATCACCCGTGTGACCGGAAAATATTCGGTGCCGCGGAACTCCACGGTGCCGTTCATGGCGCCAAAGGCGTTGAACATGCCTATCGCCAGCAGCACGAAGAACGCCGGACTCTTGAACACAAACCGCATGTCGAAGCGCGTGAGCGCCATGAATTGTTGCCAGCGCGTGGCCGCGGTCGCATCCGGCCTCGCCAGCGGCTTCACCGCCGGCGCGGGATCGGATTTCACGGCTTTGTCTTTACGGGCCGAACCGGCCCGGCTGCCCCTGGCTTCAAAGCGGAATATCGAATAGGCCAACGCGAAGAACGCGGCGCCCGCACCCAGCCAGATCAGCCGGTTGTAAAGAATAACGCCGGCTATCGGCGCGAGCTGGGTATTGCGCTCCGATGCCGTCCAGTACTTGGTGGTCTGGTTCAGCGCGACGATGCCAAAGGGGTCGGTGAGCGCGGAAAAACTGTCGTACGCCGGGTCGCGCAGCAGAATCCGTGAGGTGATGAACAACACCAGAAAAGCAATCACGCCCACATAGGTCCACATCATCGAGCGGGTGGCGGTGGCCAGCGCAAAAAAGCCCGCGCCGGTCACCAGCAGTGTCGGCAGGCCGTACAGGAACAGCGCGTACAAATAATGCCCCGGCACGAATGGACCCAGCTTCTCGGCATCCAGCCAGGGCATCCACGAACCCACCAGAATTCCCAATGGCACGCTGGCGATGATGATGAACGCGACGAATATTGCGCCGATAAAGCGGCCCAGCAGGTAGTCGAATTTCCGGATACGGGTGGCGCGCAGGATCGGCGCGAATCCGGTTTCATCGTCGCGAATCACCACATTGGCGACGAAAGCGGTGACGACAAAAATGGCGAACACATTCATGATCGCCAGTGTTTGCAAGATGGCAAACGGCGAATTCACGTTGACGTTGCCCCGTCCCCCGATCTGGATCTGGTCGATGGTTACCGACCCGAAGGTCAGCAAAAAGAACAGCGCGAAACCAATGAAGAACAGGGGCGAGCGCAACTGGTAGCGCACTTCGAAGGCGGCGATCTTGGTCAGCATGGCTGTCCCTTATGCCGCTGCCGCGCTACGACGATTCTCGGTCAGTGTCGCGAAGTACAGATCTTCGAGCTCACCTTCCACCGGCTCGAATCCCGCTTCGGGCTGTGCGTCGGCCACCACGTGAATCACTGTCTCGCCGCCGCGCAGGCGCGTGGAGATCACGTCCAGCCGGGATTGATAGTCGGCCAGCGCCGCCTTGTCCACCGCGCGCCGCCACACGCGGCCGTGCAGCACGCGCACCAGTTCGGCAGGCGCGCCTGTTTGCACAATCCGGCCCTCGTTGATGATCGCCATCCGCGAGCACAGGTCGGCCACGTCGTCGACGATGTGGGTGGACAGGATCACCACCACGTTCTCGCCGATTTCCGAGAGCAGATTGCTGAAGCGGTTGCGTTCTTCCGGATCCAGCCCGGCCGTGGGTTCGTCCACAATGATCAGTTGCGGACTGCCAATCAGCGCTTGCGCAATACCGAAGCGCTGGCGCATGCCGCCGGAGAATCCCGCGACCGCTTTTTTGCGCACGCTCCACAGGTTCACCTGGTTGAGTAGCGTTTCCACCGTGTCCTTGCGCTGGCCGGCGCTGCCGATGCCTTTCAACACCGCAAGATGGTCCAGCAGGTCGTACGCGGACACCCGCGGATAGACGCCGAAGTCCTGCGGCAGGTAGCCCAGCAGCGCGCGGAGCCGCTCGGGCTGCCTGATTACATCGATATCGCCGAAGCGGATGCTGCCCTCCGAGGGCGTCTGCAGCGTGGCGATGCAGCGCATCAGCGTCGACTTGCCGGCGCCATTGGGGCCGAGCAGTCCGAACATTCCCTTGTCGATGTTAAGCGTCGCGTTGTCGAGCGCCTTGGTGCCGTTTGGATAGACGTGCGTGACGCCTGAAAGTGTGAGCATGAAAGAGGTCTTCTCCGGGGGAACAGGTGGCGCGGGGTCTTGCGAGCCACCTATGTAACAGAAAATGCGGCGGCGTGCCATGCCTGGCGCGGACATTTCCCGGCTGACAATGTTCCGGAATCCGCGTACGCATGACGCGGTGCAAGGCCGCCGCATCTTGTCACGCGCGGTCGGTTTTGCACAGGGGAGCGGCTGTCGCGAAGTCTCTTACGGTGGTTGAAGTACCGGGCGACAAACCAAGTTGAACAATTTTCCAAAGGGGCAGAAACGTGGCCGTCCCCCTTTCCTCCTACTCGATCACCTTGCCGTAGAGCACCCACTGTTTGCCGTCGAAGCGCTGTAGCTGCAACGACTCGAATGGGTAGAAGTCGGTGGGGCTGGTATTGATCTTGATCCCCGGCAGCGCAAGGGGCAATTGCAGATCCTTGAGGTTGGCTGCTTGCCGCATGATGTTGGCACGCGTCAGCTCGTCGCCGCATTGCTTGAGCACCTGCACCANNCTTCAGGTAGGCCACTGTAACCAGTCCAACGGATTTTTCGAGGCCGGCTGGCACCAGTACCGATCCCACCGAGGCACCGACGTTGTTGAGGTAGTGCTCGGGCTTCCAGCCGATGTCGTACACCTTGCGTACTGCCAATGCGGAAAACTTGGGCGTGGTGATATTGACGAATACGTCGGCGCCGGACCCTTTGAGGCTCACGATTTGCGAGTCGACGGTCGGGTCGGTGACTTCATACGAGGCTTCGGCCACGATCAACTTGGCAGCCTTGTCGCCCAGACCGTCCTTCAGGCCCTTGNNCCTTCTTGGCGTTCATGTATTTGTGTATCGCCGAGTTGGACGGTGTTCCCAGGGACTGGAAGATGAATAGCACTTCGTCCTGCTCGACCAGCCGTCGTATCATTTCGACCGCCTTGGGTGGACTGTAGCCGTCGTCCAGGCTGAGCAGCTTGATCTTGCGGCCATTGATCCCGCCCTCGTCGTTGATCTTCTGGAAATATGCCATTTCCGCGCGGCCGATTTGGCCGTACGCCGATGCCGGCCCACTGTAGGGCATGGTCTGGCCGATCTNNTGATTTCGGTATCGGTGGCGCCGGTGTCGTATTTCTTTTGCGCGAGGCTGGCGGTGCTCAAGGCAACGCCGCCCATCAACAAGACAACTTGTAGCAGCAGACTTGGTTTCATCGTCTTTTCCTTCCATAACGCGTTGGTTGGTAACAACTAATTTATACGCTTTTTTGGCGCCTGCGTCGCGCCCGGTCCCAGGCGCTGCCGACGAAGTGCGCGATGCCACCCGGCATCACGTACATGCAGACGATCAGGAACACGCCGTAGATCGCCCACGGCNNCCACGAACTGCGTCACCAGCGCGCCAAGCGCGCCCGCGATGCCGGTGTACATCGCGCTGACGCCGAACGTCAGCGCCTTGTACAGCGAGAGGTTGACCCCCATCGCTTCGGCGGCGACCGGCTGGTCGCGGATCGCGATCAGCGCGCGGCCGATGCGCCCGCGCAGCAGATTGACCCCGAGGGCGAACATGATGATGGTCACGCCCAGCGTAAACAGATAAAGCCATTGATCCGCGTTGATGGGCAGCCCGAACGGCGCGTCCGGCTTGATGATCACAATGCCCTGCACGCCGCCGGTCCAGTGTTCGAAACTCTTGTACTTGAGCAACTGCGGGAGCGCCACGCCCAGCGCAAACGTGGCGAGCGCCAGGTACAGTCCTTCCAGGCGCAATGCGGGCAGTCCGAACAGAAAGCCGGCGACCAGGCACACGGCGGCCGCCGCCGGCAGTGTCAGCCAGTATGGGACGCCGAACTTGTCCATCAGGATCGCCGCGGTGTAGGCGCCGATCGCGTAGAACGCGCCGTGGCCGAGGGAGATCTGGCCGTTGTAACCGGTCAGCATGTTGAGCCCGAGCAGGACGATCGAATACGCGAGCACCAGGGTCAACTGGAATACGCGGTAATTGGACAGGAAGAATGGCAGCGCCGCCGCCAGCATGACCACCAGCGCCAGCCCCAGCAACTGATAGCGTAGGGGAGTGGTGGATGGAGTACCGGGCGTATGCATCGGATCAGACCCGCGTGACCACGACGCGGCCGAACAGCCCCGACGGCCGGATCACCAGCACGCCGACGATCAGTACCAGTGCCACCGTCAGCTTGAGTTCGTTGCCGATCAGATAGGCGCCGACCAGGTTTTCCAGCACGCCGACCAGGAAGCCGCCGACGACCGCGCCCCAGGGATTGTCGATGCCGCCCACCAACGCAGCGGCAAACGCGTAGAGCAGAATGCCCGACATCATGTTCGGATCGAGATACACGGTCGGCGCGACCATCATCCCGGCGATGGCGCCGATCGCCGCGGCCANNATGGCCAGTCCCAGCGAAGTGTAGCGAAAGAAAACATACAGCAGTCCGAGCACTACCAGCGTCACGCCGATGGCGCCGATGCCGTGCGAGGAAACATAATGGTTGCCGAACAGCGGCTCGGCCGGGAACGGGCTGGGGAAGGGTTTGACGGTGTAGGTAAAAATCCATCCGGCCAGGCTGTTGAAGATCACCAGCAAGCCGATGAATACGACCACCACCGCAAGCACCGAGGAGTTTTCGACCGGGCGTATCACAACGCGCTCGATCACCAAGCCGCAGACAAACGCCAGCGCGATCGTCAGCGCAAACGCCGCCCAATAGGGAAAGCCGGCATTGAGCATGGTCCATGCGAGGTAGGTGCAGAACATCGCCAATTCGCCCTGCGCAAAGTTCACCAGGTGCGTGGCCTGATAAATCATCACCAGCGCCA
>PLYG01000219.1:0-1676 GCA_003153335.1 Betaproteobacteria bacterium
ACCCCGAGTTCTTCGACGGCAATTTTTACGCGCACGGCGTGAAACCCATCCGCGGCTTGCGGGTGGCGCGGATGATCGGCCACATTACCTACATCAGCGACGAGCAGATGGCGGAACGCTTTGGGCGCCAGGCGCGCGGTGGCGCCAAGTTTTCGTTCGAGCCCGAATTCCAGATCGAATCCTATCTGCGCTATCAGGGCGACAAGTTCTCCGAATACTTCGACGCCAACACTTATTTGCGCATCACCAAGGCGCTCGACTACTTCGATCCGGCGGCTGTCGCCGGGGGCAACCTGGCACGCGCGCTCGCTCCGGCTACCGCGCGCTTTCTGGTCATTTCGTTCACGACCGACTGGCGTTTTTCGCCTGCGCGCTCGAAAGAAATCGTCCAGGCGCTGCTCGACAACGGCGCCACCATCAGTTATGCGGAAATCGCGGCGCCGCACGGGCACGACGCGTTCCTGCTCGAGGACCCGCGCTACCACGCGCTGGTCAGTGCCTATCTCGACCGCGTCGCCTCGGAGATGACGCAATGAACCGCAGTGACTTTTCCATTATCGCCGGGTGGGTGAACCAGGGCAATCGCGTGCTCGATCTGGGTTGCGGCGACGGCGCGCTGCTGGCCAGCTTGGCCGATGCCAAACGCGTGCGCGGCTACGGCATCGACATCGCCGACGACAACGTGCTCGCCTGCGTGAAGCTTGGCGTCAATGTCATCCAGAGCGACCTCGAATCTGGCCTCGCGGGATTCGCCGACCGCTCGTTCGACACCGTGATCCTGTCGCAGACGCTGCAACAGATCCACCGCGTCGAGACCATCATCAACGAAATGCTGCGGGTCGGGCGCGAAGTCATAGTCACGTTTCCCAATTTCGCCTATTGGCGCCACCGCGTGCAACTGGGCGTGCGCGGCACCATGCCGGTGTCCAGGACGCTCCCTTACGAGTGGTACAACACGCCCAACGTGCGCATGTTCACGGTACGCGAGTTCGACCGCTTTTGCCGCGACCGCGGCATCGCCATCATCGATCGCGAAGTGCAGAGCGACGAACGCAAGGTGACGTTCGCGCCCAACCTGTTCGGGCAATTGGCGTTCTACCGGATCCGGCAGGGTTAGCGTTCTTCTTCCCTCTTGGTCGGGGAGAGGGACCGAGGGTGAGGGAGGTTGTTTTCTTTCACCCCCTGGTTCGTGCGATCATCCGCCGGTCCGAACCCGACAGGTATCATGACTTCACATTCCTTTGCCTGGCGCGACCTGCTGAACCGGCGGATGCTGATCTGCATCTTCATCGGGTTTTCATCGGGCTTGCCGCTGTTCATCCTGCTCAACCTGGTGGCCGCGTGGCTGCGTTCGGAGGGCGTCGATCTCAAGAGCATAGGTCTGTTCGCGCTGATCCAGTTTCCCTATACATGGAAATTTCTGTGGTCGCCGCTGATGGATCGNNTCGCCGCGCTGGCGGCGCTGGTGGCCTTTTTCAGCGCCAGCCAGGACATCGTTCTCGATGCGTACCGGCGGGAGATTCTGTCCGACGAAGAGCAGGGCCTCGGCACGGCGATTCACGTCAATGCGTACAAGATGGCCGGGTTGATTCCGGGATCGCTGTCGCTGATTCTGGCCGACCACCTGCCCTGGGGAACGGTATTCCTGGTAACCGCGCTGTTCATGCTGCCCGGCA